>JBEKKG010000606.1:0-5180 GCA_050010835.1 Planctomycetota bacterium | reverse complement strand
ACGGATCTGCGCGAGATTGACCCCACGGGGCCGGCAGCCGGGCCGGAGCGAGTTTCTCGCGGTGGTTCCTGGGCTGCTGGACCTGCCTATTGCCGTTCGGCGCGCCGCAGTTGGGGCGACCCCAGCTTCGCTCTCGCGGATCACGGCTTCCGCGTGGTTGTGGAAGCAATCCCTGTCGTTGCGCCGGTTGCGGTGCAACCCGCAATCGCGGCGCTTCCCAAAGAGCTGGCGCTCGACCTCGGCGGCGGCGTGAAGATGGACATGCTGCTGGTCCCGGCGGGTGAGTTCGTGATGGGGTCCAACGACGGACCGCCGGAGGAGAAGCCCGTCCACAATGTGAAGGTCAGCAAGCCGTTCTACATCGGGAAGTATCATGTCACTGTGGCGCAGTTCAGAGCGTTTGCGGATGGGACGAAGTACCGGACTGAAGCGGAAAAATGCGGCAAGGGTCAAACCTGGAAGGACGGAGGCTGGAAGGAAGTCGCGGGGGTCAATTGGCAGACGCCGGGATTTCCGCAGGAGGACAACTTCCCGGCGTGCGTGATCACGTGGAACGATGCCCAGGAGTTCTGCAAATGGGCAACTGAACGTACCGCAGGCGTCTCGCCCGCACTGGAAAAGGCGGGCGGGACGCCCGCGGTACGAAAGTGGACCGTGTGCTTGCCCACCGAAGCGCAATGGGAATACGCCTGCCGCGCGGGGACGACGACGCGGTACAACTCGGGGGACAAGGACAGCGATCTGGAACAGGAGGGCTGGTTCAACAATAACTCCGGGAGGCACACGAATGCGTGTGGTCTGAAGAAACCCAACGCCTGGGGGCTGTACGACATGCACGGCAACGTGTGGCAATGGGTCCAGGACTTCTTCAACGACAAGTACTACACGGAGTCACCTCTCCTTGACCCGAAAGGTCCGGCCAACGGCGCAGAACGTGTGTTGCGCGGCGGCGCCTGGGATGATCGCCCAGACAATTGCCGCGCGTCCCGCCGCCACAGGGACATTCCTGGCGGCCGGTATACTAGTCGCGGTTTCCGGTTGGCGCTGGACTTCTAACCCTGTGTCCTTTGTTCTTTTTCCCTGTGCTGCGGGCGCAACGAGGGGCGGAAGATTCTCGGGGGAACGGCGATCATTGCCAATCCAGCAGGGCGAGTTGCAAGGCGTCGAATCGCGCGTATCATAGAACAGAAGCGGCTGAGCGGGTGGGAGGTACGGCTAATGGCCAATCTAGTCATTCGAGAGGTTGATCCAGGAATCGTCGCGGAGCTGAAAAAGCACGCAGCGCAGGCTGGGAAAGACCTTAATACCTATGTCAAGGGCGCTCTGGCAGCCGCAGCCAAGAAGCGCCGCAGGAAAGTTGTCTTCCATGACCTGGACCACTTGGCAGGCACGTGGACAAGGCAACAGCACAAGGACTTCACCGCCACCGTCGCGCGGTTGGGCCGGGTTGACAAGGAGATGTGGTGATTGGATTTCGTGCACTTTGACACTAACACCTACACCGCGTTCAAGTTAGGTGTGCCTGACGCGAAGTCAATCGTCAGCCATGCTGAACAGATTGTAATGTCGGTGATAGTATTAGGTGAACTGCGCGGCGGTTTTGCCGCCGGTGCCCGCACTGCCCAGAACAACCGGGAATTGCAGGAGTTCCTTGGCGGTCCGCGCGTAAGTGTCGCACACATTACACCCGAAGTCGCGGACCGATACGCGGCAATCTACGCCCAGCTTCGTCACGATGGGCGGCCCATACCCACGAACGATATGTGGATTGCGGCTGCAGCATCCATGCAGGCGCACACTGTGCTCTATAGCCTGGACCCGCATTTCCGCTACGTAAAGGGGCTTCGGCTGGTCACAAACGAGGCTGACTTTCTTGAACTTGATTTTTAGCCCTCCTCAAGTTCTCTGTGTCCTCTGTGTTCTCTGTGAGTTTCGGGTGAGTTTCGGGGACAGGCCACCGCTTGGTTCATGCTTCGAAGCAACGATCCGCCAAGCGAGCCATGCCAGCCCATGTTCCAGTTCAGCCACCCAACGTCAAGCCACTTTTCCTTCCGCGCAAGTGGTTAGTGGTGCGGATGTCCGTAAGGCCGGTGGACAACCGCCACTCCCAGCCTGCATTTCCATATTTTTTGAAATCTCCACTTGACAACTATGCGCCGCAACCGTATTATACTATAGGGGCATGTTGTTTTGAGAAGGGATGGTCTGGCGCGACGGGTTGAACGGAAGCCACAGAGGACACAGAGGACACAGAGGACACAGAGGACACAGAGAACGGAATGATTTATGCTTTTCATGCGAACACTTCTGCGTTCCTCTGCGCCATCCGCGTTGAGGTTGAGAGATCAGGGTTAGAGGGACAAGTCACGCATACTGCGCCAGTTGAAGCCACTTCGTTGGTAAAGCTCTTCGGACTCTACGCAAAAGGCATGCAAACCCTGTGCAGACACCGATCAATCATGCGACAAAACGTTTCAAAAGATGGCTGCCTTCCGTACTGCTGCGTCTCTCATAACATCATAGCCATAGAGCATTTGCCGAAATCTGACGGGCTCGATACCAAGGAGAAGTGGTACGCGCACCTCAAAGATTGCGCTATAGCGCAAGTTGGCAACTTGCGCCACAGACTCACTAAGCGGGATTGTAGGACAAGCTTTCAAGCTTGTCCGGGCAAGCTGGAAAGCTTGCCCTACAACCGCACCTGCCAAATGGGTGCGGTCAAGGCACTAGAAGCCACAGAGCGAACTTATGAACTTGATTTTTGGTCTCCGTGCTGTTCTCTGTGTCTCTGTGTTCTATGTGGCTAAAGGAGTTTTTGAGATGACACTCAACAAGGACGCCCCAAGGGTCACCATCATCGGCGGGGGGATGATCACACGCATCCAACTGCTGCCCACGATCTACCAACTGCAACGCGAAGGCGTCGTGGGCGAAATCCACATCTGCGCCCTGACCGCCGCGCCCCTGACGGAAATCCAGAACGACGCGGCGCTCCGGCGCGGGTTCCCCGGCCAGTCCTTCGTGCCGCACCCGGACCCCGAGCAGGTGCCCGGCGGCCAGCCGTTCCCGGACCTTTTCAAGGAGGTGCTGGCGGCGGCTCCGCGCGGCAGCCTCGCGGTCATCGCTGTGCCGGACCATGTGCATTACCCCGCCGTTATGGAAGCGCTCGCCAAGGACTTGCACGTCTGCTCGGTCAAGCCGCTGGTGCTGAAGCACCACCAGGCACAGGAGATCGAGCGAGTGGCATTTGACCGCGGCCTGCTGGTCGCCGTGGAGTACCACAAGCGCTTCGATCACCGCAGCCTGATGGCGCGGCGCAGCTACCGCGCCGGGCACATGGGCCAGTTCCGCATCGGCCAGGCGCACCTGCACGAGAAATGGTATTACCGCGACTCGAACTTCCAGAACTGGTGCACCTGCGAGAACAGCGACATGTTCACGTACATCGGCTGCCACTACGTGGACCTGGTGGCGTTCATCACGGGCTTGAGGCCCGTGAGCGTGAGCGTGTATGGCATCCGGGACAAGTACCCCAACGGCAAGGAAGGCTTCCTCTGGACCGACGCCCGCATCCTCTGGGAGGGCGGCGGGTGCCTGAGTGTGGCGAACGCCATCGGCTATCCCAACGCGGGGGCCGGCGGAAACTCGCAGGGCATGACGCTCTGGTGCCAAGGCCCTCTGGATGCCTGTCTCGTCTTCCACAGCGACCAGTTCCGCGGCGTCAAGTACAGCCTCACCCAAGCCGGCAGCGATCCGGGCGACACCGCTTACCTCGAACCGAACCCCGACTACTTCCAGTTGCTCGACCAGGGCGGCGGCGTCCTGACGCCGGTGGGCTACGGGCATCGCAGCGTTGAGCACATCCTGAAGGCCTGCCGCAGAGTCGCGGCGGTCCAGGCGCTTGCGGACCGCCAGGAACTCATCCGCCGCTACGACCAGGAAGGCATCCTGGCCACGCCCGCCAACAGCAGCTACAACGAGCTGGTCATCGAAGCCGGCAGAAAGTCCATCCTTGCGGGCGGCAGGGAAGTGCTGATCGAATACGGGCCGCAGGCGGGGGTGAAATTCAGGGAGTACTAACTTAGCCACAGAGGACACAGAGGACACAGAGAAGGAAAAGAAGGAAGGGAAGGAAGGACGTGCGTGGCGGACGAACTGACGGAAAAGATCATAGGGGCGGCGATCGAAGTACATCGAATCCTGGGGCCGGGGTAGCTTGAGTCCGTGTACGAAGAAGCGCTGTGCGTGGAATTCGAGCTTCGTGGCCTGAAGTACGCGCGCCAAGTCGGTGTTGACTTCCAGTACAAGGGCCGCGCAATCAAAGGACAGAAGCTGGACCTTCTGGTCGAAGGCCAGGTGATCGTTGAACTGAAGTCCGTCACGCAGCTTGCCGGTGTTGCCACCGCGCAAGTTCTTTCGTACCTCAAAGCCACCGCCCTGACGCGGGGGCTGCTGATCAACTTCGGGTTGCCGCGCGTGGTTGATGGTGTTAAGAGGCTTTCTGTGTGACCTATGTGGCAAGAAACCCAGGCTTAGCCACAGAGAACACAGAGAACACAGAGAACGGCAAGACACAGGCCTTTCCAAAATCCTCTCTCTGTGTTCTCTGTGGCTAGTAAGAAAGGTGTTGAAGCATGGCCACGAAAGAATTCCCCCTCATCCCCGAAAAAGTGCCGCACGTGCGGACGAAGTACCGCACCATCTGCACTGACCTGCCCGTCCCGGCCTCGGTGCCGTTGTTGGAAAGGCTGCGCGCTCTGGAGCCGCGCTCTATGGGTGGCCAGCCGCCGCTTATCTGGCACCACGGCGAGGGGTTCACGATCAGCGACGCTTACGGCAACCGCTGGCTCGACTTCTCCAGCGGAGTGCTGGTCACGGCCTGCGGGCACGCGCACCCCGAGATCGTCCGGGCCATTCAGGACATGGCCGGCCAGGGGCTCTACCACGCCTACTGCTTCCCTACGGACGTCCGCCTCCAATTGGTGGAGGAACTGACGCGCTGGCTGCCGGCGCCGCTGACGCGGATCTTCCTGTTGACCACCGGCTCGGAGGCGTGTGAGTGCGCCATCAAACTGGCGTTGACGCGCGGCCAGGCACTGGGGGGGAAGAAAAAGTGCGTTTTCGTGACGTTCGACAACGCCTTCCACGGCCGCACGATGGGCTCGCAACTGGCCGGCGGC
>JBEKKG010000605.1:0-5186 GCA_050010835.1 Planctomycetota bacterium | reverse complement strand
CGCGCACAATTGCGGCAAGGCCACGCTCGCCGCGCCAATCCCGGCAGCCTTGAGGAAGCGCCGCCGCGTAACGGAATGAGAAGAATCCATTGTTTTACTCCTTCCTTGGGGTTTCGGGTTTCGAGTTCCGAGTTTCGAAGACCGCATTCTTCTTGACCAATTCCACGTAAGGCGAAAGCGGATAGCGTTCCTCGATCTCCTTGAACCGCTCCGCCGCCTTGGCCGGGTTGTTGAGCGCCTGGAAAGCCAGGCCCAGCCCGTAGGTGGCTTTGACACACGCTTCGGCGGAACGGGCCGTGAAGAGCACGTACTCGAAAGCTTCCTTGGCCTTGTCGAAATCCTTGGCCGCAAGATGCAGCGTCCCGATCAGGCAGCCGCCCTCCCCGGCCAGGGCGTCGTCAGGGGAATTGGAGACCGCGGCCAGCTTCTCCAGGGCCGCGGCGGTGCGGCCCTTCTTTATGTCCACCAGCGCCATCACGTAGTAGATCCAGGTGGCCGTGGCCAGTTCCGGGCCGGCGAGCTTCTGCCGCTCGGCCTCCGCAAGCCGCTCATACTTGAGGATGAAGCGTTGCGCATCTTCCGGGAGCTCGCGCTCGGCCGCCTTGTCCAGCGCGAAGCTAAGGTAGAAGACCATCAACTGGTCAACGAAGCGCCCCAGCGCGCCGGCCTCCTCCTTGGCCAGGACCGAGTACTGGGCCAGCGCCGCGTCGAGCTCGCCGGTCCTGAAGAGCGAGCGGGCATAGGCCTCCTGGACCGTGGCGCGTTCGCCCAAGTCCTTCATCTCCGGCAGGGCAGCCTTATAGAGTTCGCCGGCCTTCTGGTAAGCGCACATATCGAAGTAGATGCCGGCCATCTCCAGATCGAACCTGTACTTCTCGGTGTCCGCGCCGCTGAGCGCCTTCAGTTCGTCCAGCGTGGCCAGCACGTGGCGGTAGTCCTTCAAGCCCTTGTAGATGTCCAGCTTCAGCGCGCAGACTTCCTTCTTGCGCGGCGTGGCGGGGAAGCGGGCGAGCAGCGCGTCGCAGTTCTCCAGCGCCTGCTCCATCAGGTTGTCCTTGACGTAAACCGAAGCCAGGCGGAAGTAGGCCTTCTCCGCGATTTCCTTCTGCACGTTCTCGCCGCGCACGTCCAAGCCCAGGTTCCGGAGGACCTCATACAACAGAGCGAACCCGGGCACGTTCTTGAAAGCGGGCCGGTTGATCAGGGTTTCCACGGCCTGCGCGGAGGGGTCGAGGCGCACGGTGAGATGCGCATTGAGATGCATGAAATCCGCGAAGTCCGCCAGCTTCAGGTCCTTGAACTCACCGCTGAGCGGCTCGCCCAGCGCGAAGAGCAGATCGTAGGAAAAACGCTTCTTCAGTTCTTCCTCGGGCGGCAGCGCGGCGCCGGCGGCCGGTTTGTAGAGCACCAGCAGTTCCTCGGCGGCGCGCGCGTAATAGGTGCAGGCGTCGTGGAACTTGCGCTCGTACTCAAAGACCCAGCCGAGCCAGAAGCAGGCGTGGTAGTAGTATTCGCTGCCGGGGCTGTCGAAGACCTTCAGGTACTCCCGCAAGATCACCTTCATCTTGCCGTAGTCCTTCTGATTGTAGTAATTCAGCGCCAGCGCGAAGAGGGAGCGCTCCCCATACTTGCTCTTCGGGTCCACTTTGCGGATCTTGTTGAAAGCCTCCTTGGCTCTTTCATAAAGCTCGGTGCTGGCCTCCCGCGGCACGATCTTGTAGCGCAGGCCCTGTTCCGCGAGCGCCGCCGCCAGCACAGTGGCGCAAGGACAGTCCCTTTCTCCCACCGCGGCGGGCGGCTGCTTGAATTCGGCCGCGAGTTTGGCGTCCTTCTCGATGCCCTCGGCCCAGAGGATCTTGGTCCCGGCCAGTTCCTCGATGCGCCCCAGCACCGTGTGCAACATCACCCCCTGGTGCTCGCGCGCCTTGTGCGCCTGCCGCCACGAGCCGTAGCTGCGTGTCAGCGGCGCATAGCGCAGGTCCGCCATTTTTACATCGTAGATTTCAATGGTCTTGCCGGACTCCTCCGGGGCGGGTTCGTCCTGCTTCTCCGGCACCGCCAGCGTCGGCTGGCCTTGGGTCAGGCCAATGTCGAAGGCCAGGCGGTGGCGGCCCAGGTCCAGCGTTTCCAGAAGGAACTGGGCCACGGTGTTCTTGCCGTCGCGGAGCGCCAGGCGCTTGGTCTCCATGTATTCAGCGATGGAATCCTTGCCTTTCTGCGGCGACCAGACGAAGGGGATGCCGCTGATCCTGGAGAGGTGCGTCAGCGCCTCGCGCGGCGTCAGGCCGGCCTTGGGCCACTTGATGGCGAACTCCTTCTGCAAAGGTTTGTAAGTCTTCAGCAAGTCCTCGCCGAGGTTCAGCGCTTCGGCCGGATAAACGTAGATCGCGAAGCCTGTCTCACCCCGCTTCTGCTGTGCTTCGAACGCCGCTTTGCTGTACAGGTGGCCGGCCATGTACAGTGTCTTGAGCAGGTCCTCGTCGCCCAGGTCCCGGCCGCGGTCAGCGACGCCTTCGTAGGCCTTGGCGGCCTCGGCCAGGCGGCCTTGCTCCTCGTACCACTGAGCGAGTTCCAACGCCAGTCTTTGGAAGCGCGGATCGGCGCCCAGGTCGTTCTCCAGTTCGCCAAAGCGCTTCTCCGCCGCGGCCTTATTCTCCTTTTTTTCGGACTTGAACATGGCTTCGAGGAGGCCGAGCTCGATCTGCTTCACCATGTCCAGTTTTTTCGGATCCGCCAGGCGCTTGGCCTGCTCAAAGAAGCCCATAGCCTTGCCGGCTTCGGCTTTCTCCAGAAAGTTCGGCACAGCCACTGGGAGCGCAGGCGTCCCGCCTGCCGCCGGCGGGGACGCCGGCGCTCCCACGGGCGGGCGGGGCGCGCGCGCTCCCACGCTGGCCAATTCGCAGATGCCGCGTTGGTACAGGGCCTCAGTCTTCAGGGCCTTCCAGGCGTCTTCGGCAAAACCTGCGCCGTTGTAAGCGGCTTCGTCCAGAAGCCTGTCGCAAGCAGCGGCGCAGGCGGCGTAATTCGGCGCCTGGAGGACCTTCTTCGTCTTCTCCTCAACGAGTTGCCTGGCGTAATGGCGCAGCAGGCCGGCGAGAGCCTGCGCGGCCTCCGCGGAGCCTTTTTTCTCCTCGGCGGTCTTGTGCCAGTTCTTGACCAGCTCATCGCCGCCGGCCACGGCGCCGGCATCAATGCCTTTCTCCCGCAGAAGCTGGACTTTCTCGCGCGCCTGCTTGGCCTCGGCGGAAAGCGGATACTTCGCCGCCAACTGGCTGAAATGAGCAGCGGCTTGGCGGAGGGATTTCTCCACCGCGGCGGCGTCCTGAGTCTTCGCGGCTTCATCCATGCATAAGCAGCCCAGGTTGAAGAGCGCCGCGGCGGCGTGTTCGGGATTGGCCAGCGCGTTGCTGAAGGCCCTGGCGGCTTCGGCGCTGACGCCGTGTTCACGGTAGATGGCGCCCAGGGCGCACTGCGCCTGCGCGTAGCCCAGGCTGTCGGCCGCGACCTTCTTCAGGTACTCCTCGACCTTGGCGGCGTTAGGCTCCTTCTTGCTCTTCTCGCACATGCCCAGAACGAGGTATATGTCCGAGCGCAGCGCGCCGGCGGGGACCGTGTCCAGGAAAGCCTTGTCCGCCAGGTAACCCATCGCCTTGTCGTAGTCCTGCTGTTCGTAGGCGGCCTTGGCCAGCAGGAGGCGGGCCTTCATTTTCAGTTCGGAATCGTAGCGCACGTTCTCCAGCCATTTGGCGGCCTCCAGGTGCTGCTTCTTCTCGATACAGAGGACGCCAAGCTGCAGCGCGGCATTGTCGTGGTACTTCTCCAGGCCGGCGGGCACGGGCAGTTTGTCCTGCTGGTATTCGGCGATCACGTTGCGGAAGTTGTGGACCACGCGCCTGTAGATTTCCTCCGCCTTGTCCGGCTGGCCGGTCCTGCGGTAGAACTCCGTCAAGATGCCGTCGGCTTCCATGCCGGTGGCGTAGCCGTTCTTCTTCAGGTCCGCGTGGACGCGCTGCTGGAGGCTTTCCAACTCGCCCTGGGCTTCCTTGCCCTTGGCGGCCAGAATGGCCATTTTGAAGACCAGCAGTTTCGCGGCGCGCGCGTCGTTAGGAAAGCGTGTGTTGAAGGCCTCGATGCCGGCCAGCGCGCCGGCGTAGTCGTTCAGGCGGTAAGCGATGCAGGCCAGGCGGAAAGCCGCGGCGGCCTTGTCGCCGTCGTCCGCCAGGTTGCGCGCGGCCTTGAGCAGGCTGGTCTTCGCCGGCTCGTACTGCCTGGTGAGGTAGTAGCATTCGCCGAGCAGCAGGCACTGCCGGGCGGTCTCGCCTTCTCCTTTGCCCCGGATGTCTTCGAGCAGGATTTTGATCGCGTCGTTGTACTGGCGGTCCTTCATCAGTTCCGCAGCGCGCGCGGCCGCTTCAGCGCCGCCGGCGCCGGCGCAGAGCAGGCACAGGACGAAACCAAGGACGGCGGTGTGGCAGGAGGCACGCATCTTGGAGATGTATACACTTCAGAAACGACTTTCGTCGTGCGGCAACTCGTGGGTGAAGGCAGCCTTCCGAAAATGCTGCATCCAGGCTGCCGCTTGCGGCGTCTAAGGGTGAGGAGGGTTGCTCAATGAGACCGAAGATCCTTTCTCTGCTGCTGGCCGTAGGGGCGCTGGCCTTGTTGCTGGGGCCAGTGCGCCCAGTTTCTGCCGACGGCGTAATGCGGGCGCCGCGCAATTACGAGGGCTCGCTCGAGGAACTCTCTCAGGAAGCGCTCATCATCTTCCACGATTCCGATCTCCCGGGCGGGGCCACCGAAGACCTGATTCTCAAGATCAGCGTGCAGAGCAGCGGCGAAGTCCGGCACTGCGGCTGGGTCGTGCCCTTCCCGCAAGAGCCGGCCGTGGCGAAAGAGGACGCCCAGCTTTTCAAAGAACTCTGGGATTATGTCGAGGCCCGCACACAACGGGTGGGGAAGAACGCAGGCAGGCCCGCTGAGGCGAAGTCCGCGGACGCTTCCCTGGCAGCCGGCGTGGACGTGCTCTCGCGCAAGATCGTCGGCAGCTACGACGTGGCCGTGGTCCGCGAGAACGTGGCAGGCGCTCTGGACCAGTGGCTGGAGAAGGAGGGCTTTCAGACGCTGGGCCGGGACGCGGAGGATGTCATCGCTTTCTACCGCAAGAAAGGCTACGTCTTCGCGTGCCT
>JBEKKG010000604.1:0-5672 GCA_050010835.1 Planctomycetota bacterium | reverse complement strand
TGGCCCCATGGAACTTGAAGTCCGGCTGGGCCGCGCCGCGGTAGGTCTTGAAGACCTGTTCCGCGTGCCAGCGCATGACCTTCTCGGCCGCCGGGGTCAGGCGCTCGTGGAACTGGTGCAGGCAGTCCGCGAGGATGTTCGACTGAAAGATGCCGAACTGCTTGCCGCGGACCTCGCCGACGCCCGCGTACTTGACGCGGCCCGTGGTGTTGTAGCGCGCCACCACGCGGTTGGCGAGCGCGACGTGCTCCGGGCCGCCGGTGTAGAGCGCCGGGAGGATCCAGAGCGGCTCGCGCCACGGCGGGTTGAACTGCGGGAGCACCCCCGAGCCGTCCTCATTGAAGACCTCATGGATGCGCTCGCGTACCCGTGTGTACCAGGCTTCGCGGCGCTTGGCGATCTGCTCGTGCGGAATTGTCACTGGGGTGTCCTTTCGCAAGAAGTGGATTATGCCCAGGTTAAGCGGCGTGCTCCGGGCTGTCTGTCAGTAATTGCGTGGCCCAGAGCGTACCGCGGGCGTCCCGCCCGCCTTCGTCCTCGCGCCCTGCCAGCCTGCCACGAGCGGGCGGGACGCCCGCGGTACATTTGCTGACATGCACCCGACATTCAGCCACAGAGGACACAGAGACGCAGAGTCAGAGGTGTCTTGTTCCCTTGCACGCGGGATATTTCCGGCAACCCCAGAACTGTGCACCGGCGCGCGGACCTTGTCGGGCCGTCCGTTTCGCCAAATCCCGCCCCACCTGCGGCACCGCCACGGCACGGAGACGTCAGGGGTAGCGGGTGTGTTGCCGGCCACCCGCCCTCACGTAGATTTCTCCGTGCGCATCACTTCGTCAGCTTTCCAGAACCTGTCTTGCCTTGTGTGGCTTTGTACAGGACTTTCATGCTGCCATCGTAGTAGTAGTGCTTGCCATCCGCAGTGGTCAGGCCCAACACTATAGGCACTGTGTCCACCTCGCCGCTCTTGGCAGTCGTCTTATTGGCCAAGCCGTTGGTCGCCAGCGCCGCGCGCAGGTCCTTGTTCTTCAGGCTGAAAGTCACCAGCGCTGTGGAGCTTGTCTTGCCGGGCGCAACGGCAATCGTGACATCCCCGTTGGGGCTCTTGGCCTTGTTGTTGAGTGTCAGGCGATCACTGCTGAAACCGCCGATAGCCACTCCGATCACCGAGTTTGCAGGTGACATGCCTGTAGGCAGGGACAAGTCGAACGTGGCCTTGATGGTGTCGTGCCCGGTCTTGGCGAAGCCCAGAGTCAAGGCGAACTTGTCGGCCGTGAGCACGCCCTGGTGAGTGGGAACGTCGCTGGCATTGTTAGGGTCGGTTCCGGCCAGGGCCTCAATATAATCTGGCACGCCATCGGCGTCGGAATCAACCGCCGTCTGGCTGCCCCCGCCGTTTGCCGGGCCGTAGACCGCGAAGGGCGAGGTATTGCCGTTGGCATCGGTGAACGTGGCCGTCAGATTTTCCGCGTCCGAGACGTCAACTTCAAGTTGCCAAATGCCGTTGTTTACCGCTGCGCGGCTCAGGAACGTCCCGCCCTGTGATCCTGGGTCACTAAAGACTTCCACGGTTCCCCCGGCTGTGCCGGCCGTGCCCTGCAGGCTGGCATGCAGGATTGAACGGCCAGCGGCATCGCGGCCCGCCACGCTATTGCGAACCTGCACGCTACTGAAGACCGGTGGCGCAACGCCATCGTTGCTGCCGTCATAGAGCGCAATGCCGCCGGCGGCATTGCGAGAGATCAGGTTGCCGCGCGAGGAATTACACCGGGAGTTGGTGGCGCGCACTTCGACCCCGCGCCCGCCGTTGTTGGCCACCAGGTTCGGGTCGCGCTGGCCTTCACCGCCCACTCGTGTGCCTTGGGTGCCGCGGGAAAGGAACACGCCGGCGCTGCCGTTCGCGACTGCCGCACGGCTGGCCAGCATCAGGTAGTCGTTGCCGCGCGAAGCGGCCCGGCCCAGGGAAGTTTCAGCGACTGCCGCAGCGCCAATGATGTTGCCGACGACGGTGTTGTCATCAGTCCCATCCCCAGAGACAGTAAGGCCTTCGTAACTGTTGCCGCTGATCGTGTTGCTTTCGCCGTCGGCCGAGCCGCCGATAGTGTTGTTCTTTGACCCCTGGTCAAGCAATATGCCGGCCAGATTGCCCTGCGCTTCAGTTCCAGACGAGCTCAAACCCAGCCAACAGCCCTTGACGACGTTGCCCATACCGTTACTGATCTGAATGCCATAAGCCCCGCAGTTGGCGATGCGCAACCCCTGGCCGTTGGGACCTTTGCCAACCAGGCGGCTGCCGCCAATGACGTTGCCTGAACTGCCTCCGCCCACATTGCCGTTACTGGTGATCGCAATGCCGGAACCGGTGAAGCCCACGATCGTAAGGCCCATGATTTTGTTGTTGAGCGACAGAAGGGTCAGGCCATTCGACGTGCCGGCGCCCGCACCGTTAATGGTCACGCGGCAATCCTGGGCATCTATGGTGATTTTGTCCTTGTTGACCGGCGGCAAAGGGCTAAGCACGTTGATAACGGTGGCCGCGTCGGAATTGGTCAGGTCGAAGACATTGGTGTCAAAAGTGATAGTGTCACCCTCGCCCACGCCTCCCAATGCACAACGCCAGGAACCTGGGCCTGAGTCATTCGTATTACTGACGATGGCCGTGCGTATGGCCGGATCGAACACCTCGCAGGTGCCTCTTTGATCGCCGAAAGTTGTCGCCGAGGCCATATCTCCGTTAACAACCAGTATCTGGCCGTTGGCCAGTGTAGTGGCGCTATGGCAGGCGCGGACATAGGTCAGTGAACTGGTGGGCGTCCATCTCCCGTATCCTCCCGGCCCGAAGGTCTCATCGTAAAGCCAACAGGTATCCAGGTAGCCCGAAATGTCCTGTCCGCCTATCACGAGCACCTTGCCGTCAGGCAGCACGGCTGTGGTATGGTTGGCGCGAGCCGTGATTTCCCCCAGTTGCCTCGCTGTGAAGGTCGTTGGATCAAATTGAAACGTGGTATTGCTGTATGCGTTAAAGACTCCCCTGCTTACCAGCCCACCCACCAACAATACCTTGCCACTGTTGAGGAGCGTGGTTGTCTGGTAGGGACAGGTATTCATGACGCCACTGACCGGACCGGTTGCCACCCAAGACATGGTGCTCGGATCGTAGAGTTCGACAACTCCGGGACGTGCGCCTCCGATACCTCCGGGGGGGCCGCCGCTGCTGGTGGTGGGAGCAGAGAATCCGCCAGTCACCAGCACCTGGCCGTTTTTCAGTACGGTTGCGGCGTGGGCCGCACGGCCCTGGATCATGTTGCCCGTCGTGGTCCAGGTGCCGGCCGTGGGATCATACACTTCGCAGGTCCACTGCGGCGTGCCGTCCTGAACGTCGAAGCCGCCTGTCACCAGGATCAAGCCATTGCCCAGCATCGTGGCCGTGTGGTTGAAACGGGAATAGGACATGGGTGGGGCCGCGAGGGTTGTGTTGGTGGCAGGATCGAACATCTCACACGCTCGGCCATCCCACATCGGGCTGAAGGCGCCGCCGATGAGGAGCACTTTGCCGTCTTTCAACAGTGTTGCCGTATGGTTGTGACGGGCGCTTTGCATCCCTGGTCCCACGCTCCACGTGCGTGACGTGGAATCGAACAGTTCGTACCATTGCGGGGCGCCTCCGCCTCCCCACACGGAGTCGCCGCCAGCGACCAAGACTCGGCCATCGTTCAGAAGCGTGGACGTGTGGTACTTCCGCGAAAAGGTTGTCCTTCCCGTGGTAGTCCAGCTTGGGTCAATCACCACTGGCGCTTTGAGTCCAGACAGATCGGCGGTCAGCGTCAGGCGCGTGCCGTTGAGCGCCAGCTTAAGCCGCTCTCCCGCGCGCAGCGCTACGCCTGCCGCGTCTTTGCCATTGGGCGCGCTAATGCGCAGGCGCGGCACTCCGCCCTTGTCCACCAATTCAACGGTATGCGCGACAGTCAGGCGGGGCTTGAGCGCTTTATCGTTTGAACCCAGTCCCAAGTCCCAGGACCAGGACATCTCTGGCCTGGGCTGGCGAACCACGAGAAATTCCTCGGTTTGCGTGGACCGCGAACGATAGATCACGTCACAACCATCGAAGGCGTTGGCGTAAACGAGGCCGCCATCGGGCGCGATTTCGCCAAGGCTGCCGCTTCTGCCGCCGACGGGCGTCGCTGCCGCTTCGAATAATCCGGGCCAAGCCTTGTCGTGCATGGGCGCACCGGGAGTTACACCGCAACCCACCCGCACCGCATCGGCAAAACTTTTTGGGAAGACCGGCAACACCGGCTTTGCCGTAGGAAACCAGTGCCCGCACGGCCCATCGTCGCTCAACCGTTGCCACTCAGCGCTTTCAACCGGCGCAAAGCCGGAGCCATCGGCCATTGGCGCGATCCTGCCCCAGCCCCCGCCGTTCTGCGGTGCCAGCGCTGCTGTCTCGGCCACGGAGAAGCCAACCAGGTGTCCGAGGCCGGCCGCGCCAGATTGCTTAGGGAAATCGGCGGATGGCCTGACGCGCCCCTGCAGCCGCAACGCCCCCCAAATCGCTAGACCGGCCAACAGCAAAACAGCGTAAACGCTCAGTCCTCTGCGCATGACGTCTCCCTCCGGCCAACTCAAGCTAATTCTCTCGGGCCTAAGGCACCGCTCTCTGGCAAGGAACTGCCCGCTGACTCCTAACTGAGAGATACCGAATAAGCTGTCTGTATACTTATGGGCAAAGGTACTGCAAACACAATCTGCACAAATTTCCAGAAATCTCAGATTGCGGGGACATGCACGAAGCATTTCTGGGGCACGCGGAAATTGGGGACGGCGGGGAATTGGACCAGCACTGCGGCAGGCGATGGTTCCCTTGCATGTTCTATTACGCCACCGTCCCCTTACTTACAAGGCACGGATTTTAAGGGGTTACGTGGGTTAGGCGTTCTTGGTGATTTGCTGCACAAAGCCGCATCCGTCTGGACTGCCCGACGGGTCCGGCGGCGCTCATTTTACAGTGTGTATTTTGACAAAGTTCGTGCCCCGCGCCTGGCCTGCGGGGATGCCGCCCAGCACGAGGATCTTGTCGCCGGACGAGACAAGCCTCCGCTCGCGCAGCGTGGCTTCGGCCAGCCCGACAAGGTCTTCGAACGTTTGCGCGACGTTGGGGACCAGCAGCGGCTTGACACCCCAGAGAAGATTCAGCCGGTGGTAGACTCGCACGTCGGTGGTAATGGCCACCACAGGGGCTTTGGGGCGCTCCGCGGCCACAAAGCGCACGGTGTGGCCGCTGGCGGTCAGCACCACGATGAAGCGCGGATTGACCACTCCGGCGATGGCACGCACCGCGGCGCTGATGGCATGGGTCTCAGTCGTACCTTCGGGCGGGTAGTTCTTGAACTCGATCTTCTCTTCGACCTCGTGCGCAATCCGGGCCATCATCTCGACCGCGCGCACAGGATGGTCGCCCACCGCGGTTTCGCCGGAAAGCATAATGGCATCGGTGCCGTCAATGATCGCGTTGGCCACGTCGCTGGCCTCGGCGCGCGTCGGCCGCGGCTCGTGGATCATGCTTTCCAGCATCTGCGTGGCGGTGATCACAGGCAGGCCCTTGCGGTTGCACAGTTCGATGATGCGTTTCTGGAGGATCGGGACCTTCTCCGGACTCATCTCCACGCCCAGGT
>JBEKKG010000603.1:0-5200 GCA_050010835.1 Planctomycetota bacterium | reverse complement strand
AGAGCTTTGCCGCGGCCGCCGTCGAGGGGCTGGCGCAGTCGCGCGCCTCGGCCGGGGCCGCTCTGGCCCTCTGCCAGTTCCATCCCAAGCTGCTGCAGGCGGACTTCCTCCATTCCCGTCTGGCGGTCAAGCCGCCTGCGAAGCTCGGCGCGCGGGCCCTCTGGGGCGCTGTCGCGGGGCTGGCCCTGTTTCTGGGCGCGGCTTACATGCTTGTGGACTGGCAACGGAACGCCGCGGAGGTCGCCGCCTTGCGCCAGCAGCTTGACGACATGAAAGACAACATCGCCACGTCCAAGGCCTTCGTCGCCCGCGTCAACACCACGCGCACCTGGTCTGAAAAACGCCCGAATTACCTGGAATGTCTGCGTGCCCTGACGCTCAGCTTCCCTGAAGAGGGGCGCATCTGGGCCTCCAGCGTGACCCTGCGCGAAGACATGCGCGGGATTCTGACCGGACACGCCGTGGACGAAAAGAGCGTGCTGGACGTGCTGGATCAGATGAAATCCGGGCACGCCCTGACGGACGTGAAGGTGCTCCACATGCGCAGCGCCGGAACCAAGAACAGCCAGATCGCGTTCGGGATCAGTTTCGCATTTCAGGATGTGGGGCAGAAATGAACCTGTCACGGCGCGAAAAGCTTCTGGTCTTCGCCACTCTGGGGGTGCTGGTGTTCCTGCTGGGCGACTATTACGCGCTGACCCCGCTGCTGGAACGGCAGGACGTTCTGCAAGCGCAGCGCGAGCAGGTTTTGGCCGAGCTCGGCCGCGCACAGAAGTTGATGGCCGAGCGCAAACAGTTGACCCCCAGGTGGAACAGCCTCTTGTCCAGCGGCATGAAAAGCGAGCCCTCCGAGGCCGAAGGCCAATTGCTCCATGCGCTCCGGGACTGGGCCAGGGAGACCGGCTTTGCGCTCTCATCGCTCAAGCCTGAGCGCCCCGAATCCAAGGAGCAACTCAAGGAGGTCAACATTCAAGCCACAGGGACGGGGACGCTGGATGGCATCGCGAAGTTCCTCTGGAAGATGCATTCCGCTGCCTTCCCTTTGAAGGTCCTGGAATTCCAGCTCGTTTCGCGCAACGACGGCATGGACGACCTGTCCCTCCAGGTCAAGATCTCGACGCTCTATAACGCGCTGGAGAAGAAGGCGGCCAAAGCGGACAAACCTGGCGGCGGAGGCGCAAGATGAAACAGTGGAGTTTTGCCCTGATGGCGGTATGGGTGGCCTGCCAGGCTGCGGCGTCTGACGGCGGAGCGCGGCCGCAGGAGGCCGCGTCCGGCTGGGAGCGCTACCAGGTTCTGGTCCGCGGCAATATCTTCTTTAAGGACCGCGCACACCGGCGCGCGGAGGCCCGCCCGCCGGCCCAAAAGGATGAAGAAATGGGTCCGCCGGACCCAAAGGTGGAGTCTGAGAACGTGCTGATTGGCGTACTTGAGAAAGATGGCGAACTCGTGGCGTTCCTCGAAAACAGCCGGTCCGGGACCGTGCAAATGCTGCGCACTGGCGATGCAATCGCGCGCGGAAAAATCGGCCCCATCACCCTCGAGCGCATCGCATACGTGGTTGATGAAGCAAAAGTCCTTGTGGACATCGGAAAGAACCTGGAAGGCGGCGTGGCCGGCGCGCTGGGCGAGGTCAAGGGTGGAGCCACCATTTCCAGTCCCAGTGACAGCTCGGCTTCGCCCGAAGAGAGGGCGACCATGGAGAAGATGCGCAAGAAGCGGCAGGAGGAGATGAACAAATGACGAACGCACGTACCCTTGATTCGTTCCTGTGCCGTTGCCTTGCCGTGCTCTTGTGGCCCCTGCTCGTGTCCGCTGTCTGCGCGGAGGAAAAGCCCGCCCCCACGGTGCAGAAGATAAAGATGGAGTTCAAGGATGCTCCGCTTGAGACGGTGCTCCAACAGCTCTCCGAGATGACCGGGCTGGTGGTGGTCAAGGACGCGCCCCTGGAAGGCCGCATCAGCATCATCAGCAAGCAGGAGATGAGCGTGGACGACGCCATCGCGCTGCTCAATTCGGTGCTGAAGGAAAAAGGATATGTCGGCATCCGCACCGGGCGCATCCTGAAGCTGGTGAAGCTGGATGAGGCCAAGAAACGGAATATCCCCGTGCGGACGGGAAACGACCCGGCGCTGATCGAAGCCAATGACGAGGTCGTTACGCAGGTGATCCCGATCAAGTACATTGACGCGATACAGCTTAAGAAGGATTTTGCGCCGCTGGTGCCCTCTTATGCCGACCTGTCCGCCAACGCGAGCAGCAATTCGCTGATCCTGACGGACACCGGCGCCAATATCCGCCGCATCGCCGAGATCATTCACGCCATGGACACGCAAACCACGGTCGTGGCCGAAGTCAAAGTCTTTCAGCTCAAATACGCCAATGCCACCAGCGCCGCCCGCCTCATCAACGAGACCTTTATGGATGACTCGCAGAAGCAGCAGCAGCAGGTGCAGAATCTGCCGCCTTGGATGCGCGGGGCGGCCATGTTCAGGGGCGGTGGACTCGGCGGCGGCGGTGGCTTCGGGGCTGGCGGGGCCGGCGGAGGCGGCCCAGGAGCGGCCCAGCAGGATCAGCAGCAAGTGGGGCAGCGTATCCGCAAGGTCACCGCTTCGGCTGACGACCGCACCAACGCGGTGGTCGTCTCCGCCGGCCCGGACACCATGAAAATCATCGCCGAGGTCATCAAGGATTTGGACGCCAACCCCGCCACGGATCAAGGGGTCTTCACCTACCGCTGCATGAACGCGCAGGCCGTCAACCTGGAGGCGATCATCAACGCGCTTTTCAGCTCGCAAGGCCAAACCCTGAATCGCTCGGCCACGACACAACGGACAGCCACGGGCCAGGGCACCAATGTGGTGCGCTCGCCGTCATCCTCCACGATGCCCGGATCCAGCGTCACCGCCACTCCGCAGCGGACCACGACCGCGCCGACTGGCGGCGGTTTCGGCGGCGGTTTCGGTGGTGGTGCTGGTGTTGCGGGTTCCCGCCCCGGCCAGGCGCTGACCGGCGACCTGACCGGGCAGGTGTATGCCGTTGCAGACGCCGACAGCAATTCGCTCCTGGTGTTGACCTCGCCGAAGAATTTTGAGCGTGTCAAGACGGTGCTGACCGAATTGGACAAGCCGGTGCCGCAGGTGCTCATCAAGGTGCTCATTGCCGAAGTGACCCACGAGAAGACCGATGACCTGGGTGTGGATGTGTCCGTGCTGACGAAGGGCTCGGTAAGCTCGGTCGCGCAGGATTTGGGCGTGGCCAGCGCCACCGGCGGCCTGATCACGAAAGTGTTGAATACGGACAAAGACGTTACGGTGGTCCTGCGCGCACTGCAAACGGTAGGCAAACTGGACGTCCTCTCCAGGCCCTATATCATGGCCAGCGACAACCAGCTCTCCACCATCACCGTCGGCAATGAGGTGCCCTTCATTGTCAACAGCCGTACCACGGACACGGGGCAAACCGTGAACACCATTCAATACCAGGACATTGGCATCATTCTCAACGTGACAGCGCACATCAACACGGAAGGCCTCGTGACCCTGGACGTGGACCCGGAGGTCTCGGACCTCACGGGCACGACCGTGCCGATCTCGGAGACGGTGAGCGCACCCGTGTTTGCGAAGCGCTCCGCGCAATGCCGGGTAAGCGTCAAGGATGCGCAGACCATTGTGATTGGCGGATTGATGCAGGACAAGAAGACTGAGACTGTGACGGCCGTGCCCCTCCTCAGTAAGATCCCCGGTGTGGGCGGCCTGTTCCGCCACAAGGTGACGGACAAGACCAAGACGGAATTGCTGATCTTCCTGACGCCACACGTGGCGCTGGACCCTTCGGCCCTGAAACACATGGCTGAGCAGGAGAAAGCCGCTTTGAAACTGACGCCCGAGGCGGTCGCCCCCGGCACCTTCCAGGAGCACATGGAAGGCATGGCGCGCGGCAGTGAATCTTTGCACCCGGAAGAAGACAAGACTCCTAAAGAGCCGCCCGCCGAACTTGTGCCCGTACCTGCGCCGAAAGAGCCACCGAAAACGCCGTGACCTGAGCTGGGATGGACGCCAATCCCCGGCAGTTTGGACACTGGCTGGCTGTCCCCGCTGGTCTACTTGGGGACGGGCCGGCCCAGCCTGCGGTGCAGCAATTCGTAGCACTGGTCCGCCTTGAAAGCCGCCGCCGCGGGGAACACGAGCTGATGGGTTGACCCCGCAACGATGGTTATGCAACTGGCGCCGGGGGGCTGTGCCTTTTCGAGCGTGGCGCCGGTCATTTCATTACAGGGGAGATTGCACAGGCAGGCGGAGTCCGAGGCCAATTCATCCAGTTCCAGACCGGAAAGCCGCGCCAGTTCCTGTCCTGCTTGCGCGAGTTTGTCTTTCTTCGAGCTTTCGGTCCTTAGGCTCTGGAATATGGCGCTCGCACGGGCCTTCTTCCCGCTCATGCGGATGGCCAACAGCCCGGTCTCCGGATCCACATCCCCTACCCGGGCCACGACCAGCCGGTCTTTGGTCAGCACCCCATAGGCGAAACTGGTGGCGTGGCCGCGATAGAAGCATTGGAAGATCAATCCCGTGCCGTGCGGAACGACGGGATTCTTCTGCTCCAAGTTGGCGGTCCGCAATGCCGCGGCGCGCTCTTCAGCCAGCGATATTTCCAGCTTCGTGAAGGCAGAGCCTTGCCGCGCCATTTCCGCGAAGCGCAGGTACAGCACGATGGCCCGGCGCTTGTCACGCTCCCGATAATCCGGACGGTCATACATCCGCGCCAGTTCGCGGAAGCCCGCGGGGTCATTGGGGTGGTTCTTGACGTAGTCCTCCAGCAGGGCGATGGCCATATCGAGGCGGCCCGCCCCCGCCCAGACCATGGCTTGCTCAGTCGCCAGTTGCAATCCCTGGTAACGATTGCGGGCCTCCAATTCGTAACTGCATGCCAAGGCGCAGCCGAGGTGTTTGTTCCAGTTGGCGCACAGGAGGCAATCCCCGAGCCCCTGAGGCGCTTCGTCGGGCGGGAGCTTTAACTCGGCAGCCAACCCCTCTGCAGAATCGCAGTGGAGCATGCTTGCCGGATAGGACCAAGTGCCATCAGTCAGCTTGCGGAAGTCCTTGCGCAGTATCGCTGCCAGCGACTTGGCGACGGCTTTGGGATCAGGCTCTGCCGCCGCGGATTCTGCTGCTTTGGTCGAGCCCGTACCTGAAGCTGGTGT
>JBEKKG010000602.1:0-5202 GCA_050010835.1 Planctomycetota bacterium | reverse complement strand
AGGTTCAACACGGGCGACAAGGATAACGATCTGGAACAGGCGGCCTGGTTGGACTGGAATGCCAACGAGCGGACGCACCCGGTCGGGCAGAAGCGGCCGAACGCCTGGGGGTTGTATGACATGCACGGCAATGTGTCGGAATTGGTGCAGAACTGCTTCAGCGCCACGCCCGCTGGGCCGGAGGGGCTGGGCGCGCACGGAGAATCCGGACGGCGCGGTGGCGGCTGGCTGAGCAGCCAGGGCGCCTGCCGTGCGGCCCGCCGGCAGAGCTGCGTGCCCGGCTGCCGGGCCGCGGATCTCGGGTTCCGCGTCGTGCTGGATTTTCGAGGCAACGGCGCGGGCGCCGCAATCAGGACCTGCGGGAAGTGCGGCGGCATGCTTGAATCCGGAATCGTGACCGCGAGGGGTCCCGGAGGCACAAGAAGCGGAGGGCGGCCGCCGCGCTTGGTCTTTGTGGTTCCCGGCACGCCCGCGCCCAACAACCTGGTCAAGACTTCCCAAGGTCTCGCGGCGGAGCACAACAACCGCGTCTACAACATCTTGGGCTACCGTTGCCCGCGTTGCGGCACAATCGAGCTGTATGCCAATGATTGACCTGCGCAGCGACACGATTACTCGTCCTACTCCAGCCATGCGCCAGGCTATCGCCAACGCCCAGGTGGGCGACGATGTTTTCGGCGACGACCCGACCGTAAAACGCCTGGAGGAGCGCACCGCTGAGATTCTGGGCCTGGAAGCGGCCCTGTTCATGCCCTCGGGGACCATGAGCAACCAGGTGGCCTTGCGCTGCCATACTCAGCCCGGCGACGAGATCATCATTGATGCCAATGCGCACATCTACTACTACGAAGCCGGCGCGCCGGCGGCTCTTTCCGGCCTGATGTGCCGTCCGGTGCAGGGCGCGCGCGGGATCTTCGGCGCAGACGAGCTCCGCAAAGCCCTGCGCCCGCCTGACGTGCATTTCCCGCCCACCCGCCTGGTCTGCCTGGAGAACACCCACAACCGCGGCGGCGGCGCGGTCTGGCCGTTGGAACAAATCGCGGCGGTGGCCCTGGCCGCACGCGCGCACAACCTGAAGCTGCACCTTGACGGCGCCCGCCTTTGGAACGCGTCTGTCGCGGCCGGAGTAGCGGAACGGGAATACGCCAAGTATTTCGACAGCGTGAGCGTCTGCTTTTCGAAAGGTTTGGGCGCGCCCGTTGGCTCAGCGCTCGCAGGCAGCAAAGACCTGGTCGCGCGCGCGCGGCGCTTCCGCAAGCAGTTTGGCGGCGGGATGCGCCAGGCGGGCATTCTCGCGGCCGGCGCGCTGTACGCGCTGGAGCATCACCGCGAGCGGCTGCGCGAGGACCATGCCAATGCGCGGCTCCTGGCCGACGCCCTGGCCGGCATGCCGGGCCTGCAACTCGATCCCCGCGAGGTCGAGACCAACATCGTGTTCATCCGTGTTACTGGGCTGCCTGCCGCCGAGCTGGCCGCGCGGCTGCTGCGCGCAGGCGTGTGGACCCTGGCGCTCGGCCCGGATGCCCTCCGGGCGGTGACCAGCCTGGAGGTCTCGCGGCCGGACATTGAAGCCGCCATCGGTGTCTTCGCGCGAGTGCTTGACAGGCCCAGCGGAGACTGACACCATGCCCCAGTAGGACAGGCATCCTGCCTGTCCTGGACAGGCTAGAAGCCTGTCCTACACGCCCGGCGGGAGGTCTGACCTTTGGCACGGCCTAAACCAGCGCGCTTGTATCCGGCCAGCCTTGACTTGCGGGGTGTGCCAGTGCTGGTGGTGGGCGGCGGCGCAGTCGCGGCGCGCAAGGCCGCAGCCTTGCTCGCAGCCCAAGCGTGCCTGACAGTGGTGGCGCCGGATTTTGCTCGGGCGTTCGGCGCGTTGGCGCGCCAGGCCGGACTCAAGCAAGTGCGGCGGCCGTTCCGCGCCTCCGACCTGCAAGGCCAGACCCTGGTCTTCGCGGCGACGGATGATTTGGCGTTGAACCGGCACATCGCGGACCAGGCCCGGCGCCGCAAGCTCTGGGTAAACGTGGCGGCGCCGGGGGAAGCAGGGAATCTGCAGGTTCCGGCCGCCTTGTGGCGCAATTCTGTGTGCGTGGCGATCTCCACAGGAGGCGCATCGGCGGCGCTGGCGCGGACCCTGCGTGAGCGCGTGGCGCAGGCCGTCGGGCCGGAATGGGGACAGTTGGCATCGCTCCTGGAGGCGCGGCGGGAACGCATCCTGGAGCAGATCGCTGAGCCTGCCGCACGCCGCGGCTTGCTGCGCCGCCTGGCCGGGCCGCATTGGGCTGCGCGGCTCAGGCGGCACGGCTTGAAGCGCGTGGCCAGGGAGATTGACCGGCTGATCGCGCAAGCCCCGCGCCGTGCCACCCTCTCCCCTGTGGGGAGAGGGCCGACGTGAGCGAAGCGAACGCGGGGTGAGGGGGCCAGGAAGGTCGAGGCCTGGCCCCCTCACCCGGCGCTAAAGCGCCACCCTCTCCCCACAGGGGAGAGGGCAAACAGGAGGCATCTCCATGACGCCTGACGCACTATCTTATGCGGCCTTGGCCTGCTTCGTGCTGGGGGCTCTGGCAGCCTTCGCCGGCTTCCGTGTGGAGACTTTCCGCAGCAACGCACTCCAGTTCGCGCTGGCCGGGGCCGGCCTGGTGCTGAAGACCATCTCCATCGGCCTCTTCTGTGCGACCAGCGACACGCATTTCTTCAATAGCACGGCGGACGTCTGCGGGCTCTTGGCGTGGGCGTTGAGTTTCAGCTATCTTGTGGCCCTGGCGGTGTGCGCAGTACGCTCGCTGGGCGCGCTGGTGCTGCCTTTGGTTTCTGTGGCGCTGCTCTTGTCGCACGTCTTTGAGAAGCAGGGCGTGGACCCCGGCGTGCGCGCCGGGCCGCTGCTGGCGCTGCACATTCTCGCTGCGTTTCTCGGGTATGGCCTGTTCATCACGGCGTGCGGGGCGAGCGTACTGTACCTGGAACAGGCCAAGCTGCTGAAACGCAAAGTCTTTGGCGTGCTTTTTCGGGACTTGCCCAGCCTGGAGCGCCTGGAGCGGCTGGAGTTGGTGTGCTCGTGGCTGGGGCTGGGAATCTTCGCCGTGGCTCTGGCCGCAGGCGGCCTCATGGCCCACAACCTCGTCCCCCGCCGCCCGTTCTGGAGCGATCCCAAGACGCTGGCCGCCGTTGCGACCTTCGTCGTCTTCGGCACGCTGGCTCTCGGCCGCACTGTGCACTGGCTGCACGGCAGAGCTGCCGCTCTAGTCGTTCTTGGCGGCGCGGTGCTGGTGCTGGTGACGTTCGTGTTGAGCCACCCGCTGTCCAGACCGGCGGTAGGACAGGCTTTCCAGCCTGTCGGGACAGTGGTAGGACAGGCTTTCCAGCCTGTCGGGACAGTGATAGGACAGGCTTTCCAGCCTGTCGGGACAGTGGTAGGACAGGCTTTCCAGCCTGTCGGGACAGTGGTAGGACAGGCTTTCCAGCCTGTCGGGACAGTGGTAGGACAGGCTTTCCAGCCTGTCCGGGCAACCTGGAAAGGCTGTCCAGCATGTCCGGACAGCCTGGAAAGGCTGTCCTACCACCTCGGGGCAGAGGGCGCGCAGAGATGAGCTCCGTGCCGGCCGCTGTGGATGCCTTGTGCCTGACCGGCTTGTCGCATTATACTGCGCCGGTGGCCCTGCGGGAGCGGCTGGCGTTCCGCGCCGAGGCGCTGCCGCGTGCGCTCGGCGCCATCCGCGCGTGCGGGTTCCTGGAGGCGCTGATCCTGTCCACGTGCAATCGTGTCGAGGTGCTCGCGATTGCGCGCCAGCCTGACGTGGGCGCACCCGCGCGCCTGCGCGGGTTCCTGAGCGAGTTCCACGGGGTCCCGGAGAAAGAGTTTGTGGCGGCGCTCTACGAACTGCGCGGCGTGGCCGCGGCGCAGCATCTATTCGAAGTGACCGCCTCGCTGGACTCCCAGGTCCTGGGCGAGACTGAGATCCTGGCCCAAGCCAAGGAAGCTTATCGCGTGGCTGCGGAAGCGGGCGCGTGCGGGCGCGTCTTGCGCCGGCTTCTGGAGCGCTCATTTTTCCTTTCCAAGGAACTGCGCGCCGAAGGAGGCATCGGGCGGGCGCAGGCCTCGGTCAGTTCGGCGGCGGTGGCGCTGGCCAACAAGCTTTTCGACATCCGGGGGCGGACCGTGCTGGTGCTGGGGACGGGGGAAATGGCGTCCGGCATCGTACGGGCCTTGCGCGCGGGCGGAGTGGCGGAGTTCTATGTGGCCAGCCGCACGGAAGCGCGGGCCGCAGAGTTTGCGCAACGCGAGGGCGGCAAGCCCTGCTCGATCCAGAAGCTGCCCGAATACCTGGCGCGGGCAGACATCGTGCTGGTTTCGGCCGCGGCGCCGAACTACATCATCGGCCCGCCCCAGGCCAAGGCCGCGGCAGCCCAGCGCCAAGGCCGGGCACTGTGCATCATTGACATCTCCGTGCCGCGGAACGTGGACCCCGCGACCGGCGACCTCGAAGATGTGTTCCTTTACGATATTGACGACCTGGAGAATGTGGCTAAAGAGGGCCGGCGGGAACGGGAGCAGGTAGCGGCCCGCTGGCGGCCCCGTTTGGCCGAGGAAGCCCGCGAGTGCCTGCGCGAACTGGAGGATTGCGGCATCCAGTACACCGCGCAGCGCTTGCTGGGGCACTTCGATGCGCTGCGCCAGGAAGCGCTGCAACAGGCCCGTGCGGGCTGCACGGATCAGAAAGCGCTGGAGCTTATGGCACGGGCGCTGGAGCGGCTCCAAGGACGCATCTTGCACCACCCCCTGCAAACCTTGAAGCAAGCAGGCAGGGAAGGCGACGGCGCGGAAGCGGCCGCCTGGGTTTCACGGCTCTTCAGACTGGAACTGGCCCAACCGGTGGATTCCGGGGAGACGATCCCGATTTCCAAGCAGCCGCTGGATTCCGGGGACACGATCCCGATTTCCAAACAGCCGGAAATCGGGTCATGTCCCCGGAATCCTCCCGTTCAATCCGAGCCGCGACCGTGAGGGAGCGGACATTGCGGGTGCCGCAATGGACAGCGGCACGCAGTTGTGCTAAAGTCAATCTGCTTTCAGCCGCGGTTCGAGGGTGCATGTCAGCAAATGTACCGCGGGCGTCCCGCCCGCCCGTGGCAGGCCGGCAGGGCGCGAGGACGAAGGCGGGCGGGACGCCCGCGGTACGCTCTGGGCCACGCATTTACTGA
>JBEKKG010000601.1:0-5204 GCA_050010835.1 Planctomycetota bacterium | reverse complement strand
GATCTCTTCCACGGGCTTGAGATCCACGGGGCCTGGTTGGGGCGTTTGCGGGGTCTCGCTCATTTCTTCTGCTCCGCGCCCCCGCCAATACAGTAGAGGTACTTCTCGCCGCGCACGTAGATGCGCCCATCCTGGAAAGCGGGCGAGGCGAAGACCTGTTCCCTTGCCTTTTCCTTTTTCTTTTCCTCTGCCTTTACCTCTTCCCTTTTCTCTACCATTTCCTTTTCGCCCAGTTCAGCCCGGCCCAGTTCCTTGAACACCTTGCCCGGGTCCACAAATATCGCCACGCCGGACATGGTGAAGAGGATCAACCGCCCGCCGGCCAGAGAGGGCGAGGCGTAGCAGCCTTCCTCGAGATCCTGTTCGTAGAGTTTTTTGCCGTCATCCACAGCGTAGCAGGTGAGCACGCCCTCAGAGGTGACGAGCCAAAGCTGTTGGCCGTCCGTGAGCGGGCTGGCCGTATCGGGCAAGCCATCCTCAGCGCTCCAAACCACGTGCGTCTTGGTCACGTCGCCTTGCCCGTCAGTCTTGATTGCGAAGGCTTTCGCGTGCGCGCAAGCGGCAAACACCAGGCCCTTGGCAAAGACGGGCGAGGGCGCCATGTCATCCCCCAGACCCGTGACAAACCAGGCCTCCTTGCCTGTAGCCACGCTGTAGGCGATGACCTTGGGTTTGGCGCAGGTGATGACCAGGCCGCCGGAAGCAGTGGGCGCCACAACCGGCGTAGCCCAGGAGCTATCGTAACTGCGGGGCACTTCCCAGACAGTCTTCCCCGTCCTGCTGTTCAAAGCCAGCAGCTTGGCATTGACATCCTGGTCCCACGGCACAATCAGCAGGTTCCCGCAGGTCAGCAGGGAGGCGGCGTGGCCGTATTTGTTCTTGGGGAGACCCAGGCTGCGCGCCCAGACCTGTTTGCCGCTGAAGTCGAAGGCCGCCAGGTCGCCGTTGGCAAAAATGGCATACACGCGCCGACCGTCGGTCGCCGGCGTGCAGGCTGCCAGACCGGTATCCTTGCCGGACTTGGGCGGCTGTCTGGGAGTGGAGGGGGTGAGTACGTTCTGTTTCCAGGACAGCGTCCCGGTTTCAGCATCCATGCAGTAGACTTCGCGCTGCGTTTCGTTGGCGCCGGTGAGGAAGATGCGGTTGTCCCAGACGACCGGCGAACTGGCGCCCGGCAACGGCAGTGCGGTCTTCCAGCGGATGTTCTCGCCCGTCTTGCCGTTCCATGTGGCGGGCACGTGGGGGTGCGGCGAAATCCCCAGCCCGTTCGGGCCGCGGAAGCGCGGCCAATTGCGGGCCATGTCCTCATCGCTGGGCGGCGCCTCGGGCGTCTCCGCGGCAGCAGCATCAGTGCCGTTCGCCTCCGCCACCGGCGCCGTGGCATAAGGCCCCAAGAGCAGCGCCCCGCCGCCGGCCAGCGCCAACATGCCCACTACGGCCACACTCCACCGCGCGCGGCCGGCAGAACGGGCGGAACTGCCGGTTTCGCCAGCCGGCGCGGGCGGTTGGGGCGGGACGGGCCGATACCCCGCGGCAAGGCGCAGCGACAGAAAGAAGACCGCGCCGCCCGCCAGCAGCAGCCACCCGCCCTGAATCTCGCGCGTCTGGCGGCGGAAGTAGTCCTCGCGCAGTTGCAGATCGAGCGCGCGAATCCTGTCTTTCAGGGCGTCGTCTTTCTTCCGCTTGGCGAGCTGTTCCTTCAAGCCGCGCATTTCATCCGAGTCCAGCGGGTCCTTGAGCCGGCTGGCGGCATAGTTGAACACCAGCAGCAGTATGACAGCCGCAGAAAAGACACCCGAGACCCAGGCCGTAACCAGGGCCGTGCTATTGCGTTCGGCGTAGGAACGCTGGCCTTCGGGGGAACTGGGTGGAAGAGGACGGTTCATAGTGAATTTTCGATTTTCGATTTTCGATTTTCGATTTTGGCACGTCCGATGGCGCAACCCAAAATCGAAAATCCAAAATCCTCTCTGAGTCCTCTGCGTTGAATGGGCGGTGAGAAATGCGGGCTAACTGAAACAGAATTGAAAATTGAAAATTGAAAATTGAAAAATGAAAAATGGTAACCGCTCAGTCCGAGCCGCGACCGTGAGGGAGCGCACATTACCGCTTGCTTACGCGCGCGGCTCCGGGACTGAAGGACTCTAAGATTTTCAATTTTCATTTTTCAATTCTTTTTCCTTAGGGACGAGCAGGCCTTTCTCCCCGGGACAGTAAGCGAAACAACGGGCGCAGGCCACGCACAAGGAGCGGTCGGCCTCATACTCCGTGTAGCGGCGCGGCCAGCAGAGCGTGAGCAGTTTGAAACCCAGCACCAGCCCCACCCACGCGCCCAGCCACCAGGAGCCGGCCCTGAAACGGCCATACACCGCTGCGGCCGCGGCGTAGAGTTCCTCCGGCGCCTGGCCCGTGCGGCGGAAGGCCTTGCTGGGGTCCGTCGTATCCTCAGCCGCGCCGCTTTCCTCCAGCCGAATCCGGTCGCTGAGCCGCACGGTGCTGTCCAGGCGCGAGAAGGGCGCGGCCAGGCGCGCGCCGAACCAGCCGCCGAGGACCACCAGCAGGGGCAACAGTGCGGCGCAGGCCAAAACGCGCCCTTTGCCCCAGGCCGGCGCGGCCTGTTCCGGCAGCGTCGTCTTGTGGATGGCGCCGAAGGGGCAACTGTCATCGCACAAATGGCAGTCAATGCAGCGGTCCGGATAAATTTTTACCCGCCAGCGGGTCAGTTGGGAGAGAATCCTCAACACCGCGCCGTAAGGACACAGGAAGCGGCAATACGGCCGCGCCACGAAGACGGAGAGTAAGACAAAACAAGCGCTGAGGAGCAGCATGTTGGCGCTGCCGCTGCGGCGAAAGAGCGAGACAAAAGGATCGTATTCGCAGATGATGTAGGCGCTGCCGAGGCCGGCGAACAAGACCCCGCATCCCAGGTAGATGTAAGCCAGCAGGCCCAGGGAGTGGCTGAGCCAGGGCGGGACCGGAAACGGTTTGGCCAGGACTAGGTCCTGAAGCGCACCGTGGGGGCACACAGCGGCACAGTAGACCCTGCCGAAGAACAGGGCCATGACCAACGGCAGGAAAAAGAACACGGCCACGACAACCGGGAGCACCAGCCCGGAGCTGAACACCGCCTCGGCCACGTTCTGCAGCGCGCCTATGGGACAGACGCAGCCCTTGCGCCAGAAGCCAAAATAGGCCACGGAAAACAGCATCAGCCAGAAGACACCCTGCCGGGAACGCTTCCTGAAAATCAGATACGCCGCCAAAGCCAGGGCCGCGCCCAGCAGCGCGATATCCAGAATCTCGTGGAAGTGCGCGGCCGGCTGGGGCGTGGCCGGCTGGGGGATTTGATAGCCGGAACTGTCGAAATCCGGCGGCGGAAAACGCTCTTCGGCCAGACACGCGGGTGCCGAGAGGAACCCCACAACCCCAAGTCCAATGCCTAATGCCCAAAGCCTAATGCCTTCTTTGGCGTTCATGCGTGTTCCTTGCCCTTAATCAGATAGGGTTCTCTCGCCGGCACACGCACGAAAGCGTTGGAGGGACAAGAGGCGGCGATGGCGCACTCATTGCAGTTCAGGCAGCGGTCATGCCGCACTTGCAGGTGCAGGGACCCGTTGCCAAACGCAGTGCAGCCTTTCACGCACTTGGAACAGCCAATGCAGAGCGGTTCGTCAATAACGTACTGGTAATAGGGATCTTCGACGAAGCTCCGTTTTATGGCGCCCGCGGGACAAAGCTGGTTCTCCGCGGCGGAATTCATTTCATTGTATTCGGGCTGGAAGAAGCCGAAGCAGAGTTGGCAATAGCCGCAAATACTGAAGGCGTGGACGCATTTGACCGCCGAAGGCTTCAGCACGCAGTTGACGGCGCAGCGTTCGCACTGAATGCACTTCGCCGGGTCAATCTGCCAGACTGTCTTTTCGGACGCGGAGTGCGTGACGAGCCGCCCGGCGAGAACGCCCATGCCTACCAGCGCGGCCCCATGCAGGCCCGTGCGCAGGAATTCACGGCGGGAAGTGCCTTTCTCATTTTCGGGCGGCATCTTGCTGGCTCCTTTATTCTCATTCACCACAGAGACACAGAGACACAGAGAGGAACAAAGGAACAGGACAGCAGGACAACTGGACAACAAGACGGTCGTTGCTGTTGGTTCGCCTGTTGATTTGTTGATCTGCTCATCATTTCTCTGTGTCTCTGTGCCTCTGTGGTGAACGCTCCGGGGTGCCTGTTTGTACGCCCCGCTTGCTGAACACGCGCACGGCGCGCGTGCCCGTGTCCAGGACGTAGACACGGCCCTGTTGGTCCACAGCCACGCCGGCGCCAAAAGCATCTTCTCCGAACGACCCCGGCCCGGCGACGACAGATTCCAGATTGCCGTCGCCATCGAGCACTTTCACCCGCGCGACGCCTTTTTCACTGGTCACAAAGCCGCCTTTGGGCCTGGGGCACAATGCAAAAGCAATGGGATTGCAGCAACCGCAGAAACCTTCGATCCCCATGCCGGGCTTGCCCCACTGCTGCTCCAGATCGCCCGCCGGAGTGTAGGCTTCGATGCGGAAGCGGCCGGGGTTGCAGACGTACACCCAGCCGTCCGGGCCGCAAGCGAGGTCCAGATGCGGGCTGGGGGCGATCAGGCCCGGCACATTTCTGGCGTTATCGCGGGCGCCCAGCTTGTTGCGCACTTTGCCCGACAATTCGCAACGCCAGACCACGCGCGGGCCAAAGTCGGCAATGTAGGCGTCCTCAGCGGCCACCGCCAGCGCGGTAATCCGTGCTCCCGGCCCCAGGCTTTCCCATTTGGCCGCGAGCGCGCCCTGGCCGTCGTAGACCTCGACGTGGTCCCGCAAGCCGGCGTAGACCTTGCCATCCGCTCCCACGGCCACGGCGCAGGCTGGCCCGGCAAGCTTGATCTCGCCCGCGGGCTGCCCGTCAGGCCCGAAGGTGCGCACGGCATTGTCGCCGGCCACGAGGACCGAGCCGCCGGCGTTCAAGGCCAGGCGCGCGACATGCGTAAAACCGCTTTCGATGCGGCGCTCTTCCTGAAATTGAATCAGCGCCGGATCAATTTTGCGCAACGCCTCCATGTCGTATACAAACACGCGCTTGGCGCCGGCATCGGGTTTCGTCGTCAAAACCCATAACGCAAGGAGCACGAGCAGCGCGGCCAGGGCCAGACCCAGAAGAACGATGCGCGTCAGCCCCGG
>JBEKKG010000600.1:0-5217 GCA_050010835.1 Planctomycetota bacterium | reverse complement strand
CAGTCCAAGGATCGCTTCATCAATATCACAGGCTTCGAGGTCACGCCTGCGCCGCCCCCCCGTTAAACCCTTAGCCGAGGCGAACGCAGCCGCCGTTGGTTCGGCATGCTCCGGGCGCCGTAGGAGCGCAGCGATCTTCACGGCCAAGTTCCCAGCAATCCGAAGTACATTGCTCGCACCCACACCACCGCTATGGTACACTATGCTCGTTTGGCGCATGAGCACACCGAGGCGCACCTGGCGGCGTGGGATCAGATTGAAGTCTTGATTCCGCATGAGGACCCAGTGGCGGTGTTCCGCAAGGCGCTGGAACATATCCAGAAGCAGCGAACGCCGCGGCTCAAAGGCAGGCGCTCTGTGCCGCGCGCCCGGCTGAAAAGCCGGACCTGCATGAGGGGGCGCGTCCATGACGCACATCATCACCGTACTGCTGTTCCTTGCATCCCTGGCACTGGCGCTGCACGCCACCGGCGGTGAACCCGCCGGCCAGCGGCCGTACGAACTCGACTGGGCCAACCGCACGGCGGACGAGCATCCGCCGCTGGTGGACTTCGAGAACCTCGAGGGCTGGCGCGTGGAATGCCAGAACAGCGCGGCGGAGTTCGTGCGTTCGCGCGCGCAGCAGCTCTGGGGTGACTACGTTGGCAAGCTGAGCTATCGCGCGACGGGGACTAACCCCGTGGTGAAGATACTGCCGCTGGCGCCGCTGAAGATCGAGAAGCCGTTTGACACGGCGACGTGTTGGATCTACGGCAACAACTGGGCCTACGCCAACAATCCCGAGACGCCGCCGGTGGACGTGGCCGCCGTCTTCGCTGACAGCGACGGCAAGGAGTTCACCGTGCCGCTGGCGCATGTGCAGTGGGAAGAATGGTTCCTCTGCCACAAGCGCCTGGCGCCTGAGCATAGCGCTCGCCTGGCGCGGGGCGGGGCCTTCAGAGGTTTCGTCGTCACCAACGGACGCAACACGAAGGACCGCACGCTGTACTTCGACAACCTGGCGGTGTTTGTCGAGGAGTTCAAGCCACTGGCGTTTCAACCGCGGCCCGCACGCGGCATCCCGATGTTCCCGGGCCAGGAAGCCGGCACCAACACCGGGCCTGGGAAACTGCCGTTCCCCACACGGCCCGAGACAATCCTGCCCGACAACCTGACTGGCGAGTTCACGACGAGTGTGGCGCAAGAAGACGCTGCCTTCGTCTTCACCTACAAGGGCGACGATGGGAAGCTGGCGTACCGAATCGAGCCGCAGACGGGGACTCTCGGTGACGTGGCCGCGCAGTGGAATGGCCGCGGCGGACCGATACGGCCCTGCGTTGGCGGCGGCGTGTACCTGCAAGGGCCGCACGGGCCGGTGGCGCCGGAGCAGGCTGAGCACCTCGGGTCAGAGAAGAAGGGCGACACGGTCGAGTCACGCTGGCGGCTGAAGGCCGGCGACGCGATCGTCGAGGCGGCGTACACGTTCCGGCTCTGGAAGAAGTCCCTCGTCGTTGACATCGCCGCGCCCGGCGGCGTGGCCGGCGAGGTGCGCTTCGGACGCGCGACGGGCCTCGCGGACCCGCGGCTGGTCACGTTGCCGTATTATCTGTACGGCGGCACACGGCCGGCCGTCGCCGTGGCCGGGCCGCCGGACAAGCCGCTCTTTCTGGCGGGCCACACCGACTGGTGCCTGACCAATGCGTCGGAGCTGTGGGGGGCAAATGCGGTGGACGCGAAAGGAGTCACGTACAACGGCGGCACGCGCTACATCCCCAAGACCGACGGCAAGCGCAACGACTGCTTCGAGCGGCTCTTCATCACGCTGTCGCCGCGCTTCGAAGAAGTCCTGCCGAACGTCCCCAATCCCGTCTCGCCGTGGAAGCACATCACCGGGACGCGCGTCTGGCGCGCGCACGGCGCCAGCCCCAACCGCGCTCATGACGTAAGCTTCTGGACCGAATGCCACCGCTACGGCATGACCCAGGTGATCGTCACCGACCACGAAACCATGTGGCGCGACGGCGGCGAGAGTTTCACGTTCCGCACGCGCGCCGCGCCGAAGAAAGGCGGGGACGAGGGCGAACGGGAGTACTCGCGCTTCATGCAGGACAAGCTGGGCTTTGTCTACGGCCCCTACAACAACTTCACCGATTTCGCGCCGGTCAACGAGTTCTGGAGCAGCGACCTCATCAGCCGGACGCCGGAAAACCAACTCCAGCACGCGTGGATGCGCTGCTACGCGCCCAAGCCCGCGCGCGCTGTTGAATTCTGCGCGCTGCTGGCCCCGGAGATTCAGGAGAAGTTCGGATTCAGCACGGCGTACTGCGACGTGCACACGGCGGTCTCGCCGTGGGACCGGACGGATTACGACGCCCGCGTGCCCGGCGCCGGGACCTGCGCGGCGGTGTTCTATTCGTTCGGCGAGATCATGCTGCACCAGAGGGCGGCGTGGAACGGACCGGTCTATTCCGAAGGCAACTGCCACTTCCTGTACTGCGGCCTGACCGACGGCAACTACGGCCAGGACCAGCGCTATCGCCCCGCCGCGCAGCCGTGGCTGGTGGACTTCGATCTGCGCAAGCTGCACGACCTGTGCTGCAACTTCGGCATGGGCAACCCGGAGATGTTCTTTGCGGGGCAGAGCAAACATGAGCCGCTCGACCGTTTCTTTGCCGCGACGGTTGCCTTTGGGCACCCCGGCTTCCTGACCTACGAGGGCGGCCTGCCCACGGCCCTGCGCAGCTACTACCTGCTGCAGCCGCTGCACGCGCGCTACACGCAGGCCTCCGCCAAAGAAATCCGTTACGCAGACTCTGACGGCAAGCTGCTCGACACCACTGCGGCAGTTGCGACGGGCGTCTATGCGCGCTCGCAGGTCATCACGCGCTATGCGGACGGCACCGTCACCGCAGCGAACGGGCACCTCAAGGAGCGGCTCGTTGCCGAAGCCTACGGCCGTAAGATAGACCTGCCGCCCAACGGCTACGCCGGCTGGACTGAGGACGGGTCGGTGAGCATATTCAGTGGTGATGTGCGAGGGCAGCGCTGCGATTACGCTGTCGCGCCGGCGCACATCTTCGTTGACGGCCGCGGGCGCTTCGTGCGCTTTGAGAAAGCCGCGGGCAACGGCATCGGCATCTGCCGCATCCTGCCTGAGGGCGCTTACGAAATCATCCCGGTCCAGGGCGCCGAGTGCGGTTTCGCGATTCGCGCGGGCAGCGCCGTGGCGCTCGACAAGGAAGGCAAGCAACTCGGGCCGGCGAAGCTGCGTGTGTCGCGCGGTCTGGCCTACGTGGAACCCGTGCCCAACGCGTTCAGCTACAAGTTGACGGGAGGCGGTGAGCCAACCATTGCACTGACGTGCGCGCGCGACGAGGTCGTGCCCGGCGAGAGTGTCATGGTGCGCGGCAAGGAAGAGCACGCAGTGCAGATTCCGGCGGACGCAAAGCCGGGGGCGCGCGTCTGGCGCGAATTCGAGGGTGGCTGGATTGACTTCACGGTCGTGGCGCCGGCCGACGTGGATTGGGCAGTGGCGGGGAACGCCTTGCGCCTGGTGCTGACGAGCCATCTCGCGAAGGCTGAGGATGCGACGCTGACGCTGGGCAAGCAGCAGCAGAGCGTGCGGCTGGAACCGAACGTCAGCGCCGCCGCGGCGTTCGACCTGGGCGCGCCGGTGTACGAGAACGACGAACTGCTGGCGCTGGTTCTGCGCGCGGGCCAGGCGGAAACGCGGCTGGAACGCGGCTTGCGCACGGCACTGGGGCTGCGGCAGATCGTCCCACTGCCGGAGAAATGGCACGCTGGCATGCGGTTGCGCGGGCAGGACGAACGCAGCGATTTCGGAGAAACCCGCGCGAGCGTGGACCCGCGCGCTACGACGTGCGGCGGCGTCGAGCGCCCCGGAATCTTCATGCACCCGCCGTACATGGGCGGCACGGGGTACGCCTTTGCGCTATACGATCCCGTCACGCTGCCGGCGGCTCCGGCAGCTTCGTTCCGCGCGCTGGTGGGGAAGGGCGACGGCAGCGACCTCGGCGATGGTATTCTTTACAAGCTGGCAGTAGTGGATGAGCAGGGCGCGGAGACCGTCCTGGCGCAACAGACTGTGCTGCAGCATGAATGGCTGCCCATTGAAGCGGACCTGACGGCGTGGGCGGGGAAGCCGGTGCGGATCAAGCTGATCACGGACCCCGGGCCGCAGGACAATACGAGCGGCGATTGGGGCTGCTGGGCCGAGATGCGCATTGAGACCCGCCAGCCTTCATTCTGCCGCACGCTGGATGAGAACGTCGAACCGTACCGCCGCGAGGCAGGGCCGTTTCCCGTGGCGGGCTTCACGCTGGAGCAACTGCGTGGTGCGAAGGGCGGGTGGCTGCGCTACGACGGCATGGGGCTGCAAGGCGGGACGGGCGAGTACGGATCGTCCGCGGTCCTCAACGGCGTGGAACTGGGCGCGATGGCGCCGGCCGGCGGCGACGAAACGAAAGGCGTGTGGACGGAAAAAGCCGGCGTGGCGCTCACGCCCGAGGGGATCAAGAAGCAGATCATCGACGTTCTCGCGTCCATCTACGAGAAGGATTATTATACGATACCCCTGGACGAATTCGAAGAGCAAGGCATTCAGCCCAAGAAGCTCACCAAAGTGATGAAGAAGCTGAAGAGAGAGATCGACGATGCCGCGAAGAAGTGGGATTTCGAGAGGGCGGCGCAACTGCGTGATCGATTGCTGAAATTGGAGAAAATGGAAGTAAGGCTGTGATCACTGACGAAACACTTGCCAACCTGCCGGAGGGCCCGGGTGTCTACCTCTTTCGCGACACGAGCAACCAGATCATCTATGTCGGGAAGGCAAAGAACATACGCGACCGGGTGGGTAGTTATTTCGATGAAAGCACGAAAGAAGGGCGGCTGGGGCGCCTTCTCTCCAGGATCGAGAGCGTCTCTTTTGTGCTTACCGGGAATGAAAAGGAAGCTTTTCTCCTCGAAAACAATCTGATAAAAGAACATCAGCCCAAATATAACGTGGTGCTGAAAGACGATAAGACCTATATCTCTTTGAGGCTTAGTGTTAAAGAGAAATTCCCGGCGTTATCCGCCACGAGAAACATCAGGGATGACGGCGCCCTCTATTTCGGGCCGCATCCCCACGCACGCGACGTCAGGGACTTCCTGAAGATCGTCCAGTCGCTATACCCTGTGAGACGGTGCAAGGATGCGGTCTTCAAGGGAAGGGTCAGG
>JBEKKG010000599.1:0-5217 GCA_050010835.1 Planctomycetota bacterium | reverse complement strand
CGCGCTGAAACTGGGGGAAGTCTATCGGGTGCAGGAGACCGCCGTGTTCCCGCTGACCCAGGCAGGCCTGCTGAAGGTCCAGCCGGGAGCGGAATTCAAGCTCCAGTCCACCGCCGACGGCGCGGCCCTGCGGCTCAAGTCCGGCGATATGTACGTCTGGGGCAAGGACGAACAGAAACCGGTGCGCGTCGCGACGTCGAACTTTGAAGCAGTCTTGCAGAAGGGCGATTTCTTTGTCGCGGAAGAAACCGCCGAGGCCCCCGCGGGAGTGGTGATTGTGTTCGCGGGCCGTGCGCAGGTCGCTTTCGAGAATGGGGATGAGCCTTTGCCGTTGCGGGCCGGACAGGTCTTTCTGACCATCGGCGAGGGCGACGAAACGGTGAACCAGACCCTCGAACTGCCCGAAGCAGTGGAGCAGCTTGCGGGCGCGCCTGTCGTGGCCGTGGACGTGGCGGCTCAGAGGAAAGAGTACGCGGAGCGCGTCCGCGGATACCAGCAGGAACTCAAGCTCCTGGAGCAGCAAGTGGGCGCCGAACAGGATGGGCCGCGGCGCGCCGAACTTCGCGAGCGCTACCAGCGCGTCCTGGCGTACCGTGACGCGCACCGGCGGCGCTTGGATTCCATGTTGCAGTCTTCTCCTTTCGAGGCCATTCGCCGGGGCCTCGAAGGCCATTCGGATGATCCGGCGCATTGGCTCTAACGACTTCACCACAGAGACACAGAGACACAGAGAAAGAATTTTGGAAAAGCCTGAATTTTGTTGTTCTCTGTGTCTCTGTGCCTCTGTGGTGGATGTTTGGGATTGGAGGTTGAACCGTGAAGAGAACATGTGTGTTGAGTTTGTTGGCGGCGGCGCTGGTGGCTTGGCCGCGAGGGTATGCTGCCGAAGGCGATAGGCCCGCCGACGCCCAGCCGGCCCCGGCAGCCAAAGATGGCAGAGCAGCGGACAGACCGGCCTGGGGCGGACGAGGCGGCGGCGGCGGGGGTGGATTTGGGGGCGGCGGTTTCCAGGGCTTTGGCGGAGGCGGAGGGATGCCTGGCATTGTGGACATGGCCAGCCGCATGCTCGGCCTGGATATCCAAGACCCCAAGGCCGGGCCGAAGCTCGATGCCCTGCCGCTGGGCGCGGACAAGCGCTTTGTCTTCAATGTCCCTGTCGGAGGCGTGGACAATCCGGGGAGCACGACTAACGGCTGGAAGATGGAAGCCATCTTCAAGATGACCGACGAACAGACCAAGTCCGCCGAGGCCCTGCGCGCCGAGTATGCGGTCGAGGAGAAGAAGCTGGAACAGGAAATACAGGACCAGTTCAAAACCCAGGCCGATAAGCTCAAGCAGTTGCGCCTCAAGTACGAACAGCGCGCCAACGACATTCTGACTGCCGATGACAAGCAGCGCAAGGAGAAGCTGGACGCCCTGGCCCGCGAAACCAACGCCAAGAACATGGACATCATCAAGGAACTGCTGGCGCTCTACGACGTCAACGATTGGCAGCAGCGCATGGCCCTGAGCGGCGCGATCCGCGATCGGGTGGGCAAGAACGACCAAGAGGCCGAGAGCAAGCTCGTGGAATTGGTGCCTCCCGAGAGCCGTGACAAGATCGAAGCCGTCGTCAAGCAGCAGACCCAGGCCCGCGAGATGATGGCCCGCTGGGGTCAGGGCATGGGCCAGGGCATGGGCCGCGGGATGCGTGGCCAACAGGACCAGACGCCGGCCAAACCGCCCCGGCCTCCGGAAGCCGATAAGAAGCAGGACTTTTAGGCGTTAGGCATCAGGCATTAGGAATCGGGCATTGGGGCGCTCCGTCAGGAGCAGGACCCTAATGCCCAAAGCCTAATGCCTGAATGACGGGTATGCCAAAGAAACTTTGCAGCCGTCCAGTCCGAACTGCGGCCGTAACGGAGCTGTGCCATCGCTCCCATTTTTCCTATATTTCCCATTGCACCTGACCCAGCGCTCACCTGACCGCCTGGTGGCGCGTCGCCGAGATTCTGGTATTTTTGGAAAAACTCAGGAATCAACCCGCCTGGGGTATACCTATCAATAAAGGAGGTGCAAAGTGAACCGCCATGGTTGCTGTCTCTTCGTGAGTGTTATCGCACTGCTGGCCTTCTCCCCGTTCCTTGTGCCTGCGGGCGAATGGACCAAGACCATCGAAGTGGACGCGACCGGCGTGACGCAAGAGAAGGGCTTCAACGCCCTGCTCGCCGCCAAGGGACTCAAGACCGCGGGTTACGTCAACTGGTTCACGGGGCGCTGGCCGACGATTTCCTTCATCGGCGGCATGGCCATGTGCAACGTCTCCGAGGACCTCGAGTTCTTCTATGAAAAGGAGCATCCCTTCCGCTATTGGACGGGCGTCCTGGACTTCGTCATGGAAGGCGGCGGGAGGAAGTACGGCCTGCGCGCCACGATCCGCCGCTACAAGGGCCAGCCACCTCCGCCGGGCTGCTGCAGCTACCTGCTCCAGTACCGCTGCGATACCATGCTGAACGACTACCACCCCAGCTACATCCTCGCGAATGGCCGGCGCATCTGGGACGCCAAGGTCCACCCGCTCCTGGACGGCAAGATCCTCGTCCCGTTCTGGGTCGAGGAGCCCGGCGATTTCCACATTGATTTCGTGGTGGACCTGGACCACACGCCCGAGACGAAGGGCCTGGCCATGCGGATGTTCTACACCCTGTTCCTGGGCGGCCCGGGTGAAAAGATCGGGCTTCACGGCGCGGCGGAGAAGCCCGAAGTCTCGCCCGCCGACAAGCTCGAACGGTTCGTCTTTGGCCTCTTCCCTTCCGGCTACGATGCCTGGACGGACAACGGCCCGACGTTCGCCGAAATCGCCCGCAAGTGGAAGCCAAACTTCCGGCCCGCCTACGAGGTCGAAGACGTGGTTCTGTCCGCGAGCATCGAAGGCGCCGGCAACGGGAACTATGCGAAGTTCATGGCCACCTACGGCGGCGCGCAGCTTATCGGCGGCGACAACGTGGACGCTCAGATCCCCAAGGCGGCCGGGGATTATTTTCGCGGGTTCGTCTGCGGAGTGAATCCCGAGGCTACCAAGAAACTCCTGGAGGCGTACCCTGGCAAAAGCGTCTACTGGTTCGGCGGCGAGGAGGGCACGCTGGCAGGACCGGCGCCGGCCGCGCTCGACAAGACGCGCCAAACCCGCACCAGCGCCAAGGCCGCGACCGGCGCGCCCGAGCGCGTCTTCTGGTGGCATGAGCCTTTCTGGCCGGCGCTCTCGGCCGTCCACGAGTATGAGCGCGGAGCGGACATCCTGGTGCTCAAGAACGAGGAAGACCCGCAGTACAACATCCTCATGGCGATGTCCCGCGGCGCGGGGCGCAGCATGGGCAAGCCCTTCGGCTTCTACTGGGAACAGACGCACTATCCGTTCCCGAGCATTGACTTCAAGCGCCAGGCCTGCCTGCTCTACTACTTCGCGGGCGGCAGTTGGATCGGCGCCGAGGCCGAGAACGCGCCTTCATTTGCCAAGGAGATCGTGGCTGACTATGTGCTCCCCTACGTCGAGGCCCTGCGCTTCGCGATGGTCCATCCCAAACGCGGTGAACCCATTGTGCCGACTGCGATTCTGTGGGGCAATGGCGACAAGTGGGCCATCCCCTACAATCCCTTCGGCCACTTCGACACATTCCAACGCCACCTGGAATACGACCACGCCACGAAGACGCTGACGAGCGAGCCGGCCTTCCTCAAGCGCCTCTTCTACATGCCCGCGGAGCAGCGCGACTGGCGCTGGAACAATTCCGGCCACCTCGCGTACTTCAGCGATCAACTGGACACGCTGCGCGGCTACGATCTGCTCGACGTTTTCTTCCCGCAGTATGGCGACGCCTGCACTGCCCACATCGCCCGCTTGCTAACAGGCACTCCTTACGGGCCGGTGGATTTTGTCTACGCGGACAAGGTGGCGCCTGAGCGGCTCGAATCCTACAAGCTTGGCGCGTTCCTTGGGTTCGCCCGCGTGACGCCAGAAATGGAAGCCAAACTGACCGCCGCGGTGGAGAAGGGCATGTTCCTCGTAGTCGGAGCGCAGCATTTGAAAGCCGGTGGGTCGGGGAACTTTGGGCTGAAGTTCGGTGCGACGAGCGAACTGCAGGGAACGCTAGACGGCAAAGCCACAGTAGACTTGGCGGAGCGGGGGCTAAAATTCCAGGGCACAGTTTGCGCGGCCAAAGGCGACGGCTGGGATCCCATCGCTTGGGTTGGTGCGGATAAGACGCCGCTCGTGTTAGAAAAGTTCACGGGCAAGGGCTCCATTTATGTCTACCTTGGGGACCGCGTGTGCGATGGTGGGGACGTTCTGCGCCGCCTCTTGCATCATCTTGGTGGGCGGGTCGCGCCGTTGGGCTTTGAGGTGGTGACCCAGAGCGAAGAAGAGCATAGCGATCAGATCGAGTACGTCGCGTATCGCAAAGGCGCGGGCGCGTGGGTGGCGATCTTCGACCACGGCCACATCGCGGTCGGCTGCGACCGGCTCAAGGAGTTGCGCGCGACGCCGCCGGAACCGCTCGTCTCCAAAGTGAAAGGGCCTTGGGAAGGGCATGTTCAGTTCAGTCTGGCGGCGCTGGGGTTGGACCCGAAAGCGGCATACGCGCTCTGGGAAGTCGAAGGAATTGATGGCGAAGCCTTTCAGACCGTGATCTCCGGGCAAGGCACCTTCCAGCTCAAGCCGGTGCCCGCGACGGTGAAGGAGGACGGCATCCTGACAGCGAAGCTGCACGTCAACCAGCGCGCGGAATACGTCATCGCGCCGCCGAACAAGGGGGAGGAGGTCTTCTTCGGGAAAAAGTGAAGGGCTTCACCACAGAGGCACAGAGGCACAGAGAAAGGAATTTGGGGTCAAAAACAAAGCCCAAATTCTGCTGTTCTCTGTGCCTCTGTGTCTCTGTGGTGAATGAGTTTGCTTACTTCAGCGCCGGATCGAGAGGATGAATCGTCCCGTCCGGCGCGAACTCGATGCGCACGAGGCCGGGCTGTTCTTTCAGCGGCCCGGCGACCTCCGGCGTATCGCCGCCGAAGAGCGTGCTCCACCAGTTGCCTTCCTTGTCCTTGAAGAAGACGTTGTGCCCGCCGTGTGGCACGGCGATGTGAACGTTCTTGTACGGGCCGTAGACGTTGGACGATAGGCCCACCATGCAATCGTAGGTTTTGTACGGCATCTTGCAGTCCGTGACCGAGAGATAGTAGATGCCG
>JBEKKG010000598.1:0-5218 GCA_050010835.1 Planctomycetota bacterium | reverse complement strand
CGCCCGACGGCAAACAGATTCTCTTTGCGTTCGTGGAGTGCAAAGGCGACCGCAGGCATCACCATCACACGGACGCTACCAAGGGCCACTGGTACGAGGGACGCTGTTACCACATCTACAAGGTGAACGTGGACGGCAGCAACTTGGTGCAGCTCACCGACGGCACCTGGAACGATTTCGATCCCTGCTGGCTGCCCAACGGGCGCATTGCGTTCATGAGCGAGCGCCGCGGCGGTTACTTGCGCTGCGGGCGTGTCTGCCCCAACTACAACCTGTATGACATGGCCGCCGACGGCAGCCAGATCAACTGCTTGAGCTTCCATGAGACCAACGAATGGAACCCCAGCGTGACCCACGACGGCCGCATCATCTACACGCGCTGGGACTATGTGGACCGCTACGGCTGCATCGCGCATCTGCCCTGGATCACCACTCTGGACGGCACGGACTCGCGCGCCTTGCACGGCAACTTTGCGCCGCGGCAATTGCGGCCGGACATGGAACTGTGCTGCCTCGCGGTGCCCGGTTCGCATAAGTACACGGCCACCGCGGCCCCGCATCACGGGCAGGCCTTCGGCTCCGTGGTGATGCTCGACCCGCACGTGCCCGACGATGATGCTATGGCCCCGGTGAAGCGGGTCACGCCCGAGGTCGGGTTCCCCGAAAGCCAGGGCGGCGCGCAGGTCTACGGCACCGCGTGGCCGCTGAGCGAGAACTACTACTTGTGCGTCTACGACCCCGCCATGCAGCCGGGCGTGGGCGTCGAAGGCGGGCGCTACGCGCGGGGGAACTACGGCATCTACCTGTTGGACGCCTTTGGGAACAAGGAACTGGTCTACCGCGACCCGGAGATCGGCTGCCTCAGCCCCATGCCGTTGCGTCCGGAGCCGGCGCCGCCCGTGTGCCTGACTGCCAGCACGGTGAACGCCAAGGCCGCCGGCGAGCCCGTCAATCCCGGGCAGGCGGGTGAGGCCACCTTGGCGGTCGTCAACGTCTACGAGAGCATCAAGCCCTGGCCTGCCGGGACGAAGATCAAGGCCCTGCGCGTGCTGCAAGTGCTGCCGATGAGCGTCCCTTCCGGCGGCCCGCCGCATGAAACGGGCGTGCGCATCGCGGGGGCCGGCGATTCGGTCGTGCCCGTGCGCTGGGTCCTCGGCACGGCGCCCGTCGAGGAAGACGGCAGCGCCCACTTCACCGTGCCCGCCAACCGCGAAATGTTCTTCCAGGCGCTCGATGAGAATGGGCTGGCCATCCAGTCCATGCGCTCCGCCACCTACCTGCGCAACGGTGAAAAGTTAGTCTGCCAAGGCTGCCATGAGCCCAAGTACCGCGCCCCGACGATGCCTAAGTCCACGCCTCTGGCGCTGCTGCGCGAGCCTTCCAAGCTCAAGCCCGACGTGGAAGGCTCCAACCCCTTCAGCTACCCGCGGCTGGTGCAGCCGGTGCTGGACCGCAACTGCGTGGGCTGCCACGCCAGCAGCCCGAAGAAGCCCTGCAACCTGGCCAAGGAACCCATCCACGGCAAGTTCTATGCCTCTTACAACAGCCTGGTGAAGTACGCCTTCACCGACTATCACGATGCCATGCGGACGACGCCCGGGAAATTCGGCGCGAAGGCTTCGAAGCTTTACGAACTGCTGGCGAAGGGGCATTACGACGTCAAGCTTTCGAGCGAGGATTTCCACCGCCTGACACTGTGGGTTGACTGTGCATCCATGTTCTACGGTGTGTACGAGAAGGAAGGCGGCGAAGCGCAGCTCCGCGGTGAAGTCGCCATGCCGACGCTGGAGTAAACCGCTGCGGTCACAATCTGTGGCCGCAGGCACGAAATCGTCTTTGGTTGCGGGGAAGACGCCCGCACTTGGAGGGGGAAATTCACGATGGCAAAAGACACTAACCCGAACGTTGTGATTGCCGCGCTGAACAGGGCGCGCTCGGCGGAACTGGGCGCCATTCTGCAGTACATGTCGCAGCACTACGAACTGGAGGACCGGGATTTCGGCCAGCTCGCCGCCGAAATGAAGCACATCGGCATTGACGAGATGAAGCACGCCGAGAAGCTCGCCGACCGCATCCTGGTCCTTGAGGGCGTGCCGACGAGCGATCCCAACCTGAAGCCCAAGAAGGGGCAGAGCATCGAGGAAATGATGGCCCAGGGCATCAGCCTGGAGGAGACCGCCATCAAGGATTACAACGAGAGCCTGCACGTCTGCCGGCAGAACAACGACTACGTCAGCGCCAAGGTCTTCGAGGAACTGGTCTGCGAGGAACAGGAGCATCTGTTGCACTTCCAGGACGTCGTGAACCACATCAAGGAACTGGGCGCCGCGTACCTGGCCACGCTGGTCGGGGGGGCGGCGGAGAAGTAAGAAACGAGGATCGTGGAGCGTGGTGCGTGGTGCGCACCACGCTCCATTGCTCCAGGGCCACCAGTCTGGATAATCAAGTTTGGTGTCCGTTTAACTCCCGCCCAATTGCCTCACTGCCCCTGGAACTCCTGGAACTCTGGGTCCTTCAAGCGCTGCTTCCAGTACCCAGGCTTGCGGCTCAGGTGCATTACTGCAAGTATGAGAACCCCTGTTTCGTTTTTGGTGTAGATCATGGCGTAAGGGAAGTTTCTAATGCGGCTTCTCCGGACGCTTGCGCTCAATCTGGGCCAGAGGTCGGGGTTCTCACGAATTCTTTTTACAGTGGCTTCAACTTCCTCAAGGAAAACATCGCCCAAGCCTTCACGGCAGCGGTTGTAGTAGGTGGCCGCTTCCAGATACTCGCTCGCGGCCCAAGGATGAAACCTGTAGTCCATCATCTGGACTTTACCCGGTTCCGCACTTCACGCAGCACCTTCTCGCCGCTCAAGCAGCGCACCTTGCCGCTCCGCACCTCCTGCAGTCTACGCTCAGCTTCCTCAGCCCACGCCTTATCAACCTCGCCCCGTTCGGCCTTTTCTCCCCGATCAAGGCTGCGCAGCAAGGTCTCCGCAAGCTTGGCCCGTTTTGCCGCTGGCAAGGCAAGCAGTTCCTCGGCAATTGACCCGACATCTTGGCTCATAGGCTCGCCTCCCATTTTCCAGAAACAGCATACAACCTATGCTGGCAGCTAGTCAAGAAGCGGCGCAGTTTGTTTCAGCGCCTCACTTCGGCGCCGCCAGCGGTATATCCCGCTCCACTTTCTCCCCCACGGGCAGTTCCTGTGTGCCTTCGCGCCCAGACCAGCCGGCAAGGTGGAGCACTATCTTCTGCGGCGCAAAATCACAGTGACAGAAATCACAGTGACAGTGACGCATCTATTCTGCTGGCCTTCGCTAGTTGCCTTACTGTCCCCTGAACTCCCCTGAACTCCTAAACTCGGTGGCCGCCTCCAGGTACTCCCTCGCGGCCCAAGGATGAAACTTGTAGTCCATCATCTGGACTTTACCCGGTTCCGCACTTCACGCAGCACTCTGTCGCCGCTCAAGCAGCGAACCTTGCCGCTCCGCACCTCCTGCAGTCTGCGCTCAGCTTCCTCAACCCACGCCTTATTGACCTCACCCCGCTCGGCCTCTTCTCCCCGGTCAAGACTGCGCAGCAGGGTCTCCGCAAGCCTGGCCCGTTTTGCCGCCGGCAAGGCAAGCAACTCCTCGGCAATTGACCCGACATCTTGGCTCATTGGCTCGCCTCCCATTTTCCAGAAACAGCATACAACCTATGCTGGCAGCTAGTCAAGAAGCGGCGCACTTTGTTTCAGCGCCTCAGTTCGGCGCAGGCGAGTGGTCCTGCCCGCCGCGTGGTCCTCCAGGACTTTGCGGACCACTGAATCGAACTTTCCTGCCCGGCTATCACGCTCAAGCTGGCGGTCCCATGCCTCCCAGTCGAACTCCAAGAACCAGTCCCGCAAATGGGCAAGTTCCTTGGGGGTCAACCCCCTAATCTGCTTCTGTATGCTTTCTATTCTGCTCACGGCGGGACCCTCAAGCTCTGCAGGACTGCTCTTATTGCCGCGCTCTCAAAAAGGTAAGCGCCTAACGTCATCCCTTGAAGGGTCATCCAGGCTAAAGTGGCCGGACTGTTTGGCAATTCAACCCGCAGTTGAGAAAGTCTCGTGAACGGCCCGGAAACTCCTGTGCTTGCGACAGATTGACCGTCATCCGGCCCATTCCTGGAATGTGTTCGCCAGACGGCCTTCGAGACGGCCAAGGCGCTTCAGCAAACCAGCGACGGCCAAGTCGTGAATCTCATCCCCATTCACGTAGCAGGTTCTCTGCAAGCCCGTGGCTTTGAAATCCGGGTCGTCCGGGCGCAGAAGGAAGTGCGCTCCTGGCCTGTACAAGTCCAAGGCGGCTGAGAGCGGCGCGGCCTTTACCCAGCCATCTTTCTCGCCAGCCAAGAGCACCACAGGGCGAACATCCCGGCAACGTCCCCACGTTACGCGCGCAAGATAGATTTCGAGGAGTTGCGTCGTGGCCACGGTCAGCCCTGGCCGGGAGCGGTCTTCAACCGCCCCACTTCTTCTTGCAGCCGCGAGATAGCGTCCATGGCATCCTGGCAGGCCGAACCTTGACTGCGCAGCCCGCGCTTGGCTAGGAATTCGGACAAACACACCAAAGCTTGCGCGTCCGCTGCGGCGTCCGCCACGGCCCAAGCCTCTTCAGGAGCGCTTGCCGGCCTTTCCAGCGCTTTTGCAGAGCTGGCTTGGCGGCCCCTGCGGCGTGATGCTTCCCCAGTTGCCGGCGTCTTGGCGTGTCCTTCTGCAATGAGCCCCATAGCATTCCCTTTCTCCAGATCAAAGCATACATCGGAACAGCAGAACGAGCAAGAGACACTTGCCTGCCACTACGTTACTGTCTGATTTGGCAGTCAACTTCCTACTTCTTCGGCTCCAGCGGTACGTCCCGCTCCACCTTCTCCCCCACCGGCAATGCCATTGTCCCTTCGCGGCCCGACCAGCCATCAAGGTGCAGCACGATCTTCTGCGGCGGGTTGTCCTTGCCAACGCTGAGCGACAGATGCGCCTCGGAACCGGCGGCGTTCACGCGCAGCTCCAGCGACAGCGGGCCGAAGTCCGTCATGCCGCCCTTGATGCGCGTCGTCATGTTGGGCCTGGCCCACTCCCGCGGCAGCCCTTCGCACAGATGCAGTTCCGCGCCGCGCTCCAGGACCAGCAGGTGGCGCGTCAGGCGGATGAACTCGGCGCTGGCCCAGTTGTGCGGCATGTCGCCGACCTCCTGGTTGCCCTGGCCCAC
>JBEKKG010000597.1:0-5224 GCA_050010835.1 Planctomycetota bacterium | reverse complement strand
CCGTGGTTCAAACATGACAGGCCGGAGCAGATTACCGAATGCGCTCTGGCGTACCGGAAGGTGGCCGCGGCTGCGGCTCAGGGCAAGTTGCACTAGGGCGTCTTTCTAAACACAGAGGGACGCAGAGGAACACAGAGGAAAAACATTGAACCACAGAGACACAGAGAAGAAGAATTATAAGAAGCTGTTCTCTGCGTTCCTCTGTGTCCTCTGTGTTTAGAAAAGGAGGAGCACATGTTGATTGACTGCCACCAGCATCCCAACTGGCACGGGAAGAACGGCGACGCCATCGTGGCCAACATGGACCGCGCGGGGATTGATTTGAGCTGGCTGCTGACGTGGGAAGTGCCGGAAGCCGAATGCGACCCGAGCAACTGGCGCGCCTTTGACCCCCGGCGCTCCGGTATTCCGCTGGAGGACGTGGTGCAGCTTTGCGAACGGCATCCCGGACGCTTCCTGCCGGGGTATGCGCCCGACCCGCGGCGGCCTGACGCCCTCGAGCGGCTGGAAGCGGCTGTCGAGATGTTCGGCGTGCGCGTGTGCGGCGAGTTGAAAGTTCGCATCGTCCTGGACGACCCGGACGCGGTGCGCCTCTTCCGGAAATGCGGCGCGCTGAAGCTGCCGGTGCTCTTCCACATTGACGTACCGGCGCGCTCGCGTCCCACGCCGCCCGCGCGCGACTACTGGTACTGCGTGGACATTGACCGGCTGGAGGCGGTGCTGAAACTCTGTCCCGAGACGAACTTCATCGGCCACGCTCCGGGTTTCTGGCGGCACATTTCAGGCGACGGTTATGAGCCGGAGGAAGCCTATCCGAAAACGCCCGTGACTCCGGGCGGGCGCGTGCCGGAGTTGCTCGCGAAGTACCCCAATCTTTACGCGGACATCAGCGCCGGCTCCGGGCTCAATGCACTGACCCGTCCGCCCGAGAGCCAGGGGAGACGGTTCCTCATCGAGTTCCAGGACAAGGTGCTCTTTGGGCGCGACTTTTTTGACAACGGCCAGTTCGAGTTCCTCAAACAGCAGAAGCTGCCCCAGCCGGTTTGGGAGAAGATCACGTTCAAGAATGCCTTGCGGCTTGTGCCCATAAAGCCCTACGCCTAACGCCTACTCATTGTTTCTTCTTTGCCTGCGCCGGCCGCGAGCCTTTCTGCATTTCATCCAGAATTCTTTCGCTGCCTCCACGGTCACCGGTAGCGCCGACCTTGACCTTCACTTCGGTCTCCGCAGCCGTCTTGGCCGCCAGTTCGACACGCACGGCTGTCTTGCTCGCGCTGACAGCTTCAATGCGTGCGCTGGCGCCCTGCCGCTTGGATTCGTCTTCGTTGACTGTGAATTTCAACGCGCCGAGGACTTCCTGTGCGCGGTCGTAGGCTGCGTCTATGGACAAGGCAACCGTGGCCTTGGAATACTGGCCGTCCCAGGCGTAGCCGGGGACCGTATCGGGACTAAGAAAACGGCTGAAGGCCGAGTGTTTCTCCCCGCTGCCTGGCGCAGGCGCCTCCTCATTGCCACGCCTGCAACCGCTGGCCAGCAGCAGGGACAAAGAACCTAATACTACAACGACCTTTTGCCACAGAGGACACAGAGAAAATGGATAAAGAAGAAAACCTCCTCTGTGTCCTCTGTGGCTGATGGTTCGTTGTAGTTTATTCACGGCTTTTTCACAGTCCCCGTAATCCGCTGCACATCCTTGTCGTTGACTCTATACCAGCCGATGCGCAAAACGTAGTCATCTTCGGCGAAGACGTCCAGGACGCCGTCGCGCGGGTCGCGGTTCACGGCCACGCTGGCATGGTTATCCATCCAGCCGCTTTCCTTGCACATGGCCTCGCCCGGTTTGAGCACCCCCAGCAGGAGCCCTTCCGCCGAGTAATGGTAGATGCTGGCCTTCTGGCCGCTGCCCACCATGCAGCCGCCGCCAGGGACGACATCGAAGCCCACGCACGTCGCCGGCAGCTTCACCGCCCACAGACACGCGCCGGTCTTGTCGAACCTGGCCAGCGTCGTGCCGCCCATCCAGAAAGGGTTGTTCTTGGGCTGCGGCCACTTGGCGCTCCAACCGAAAGCGTAGAGCGAGCCGTCAGCCGCGCGCTGCGCCATGTTCGGCTCGAACTTCAGCGGCGATTGATCGCGCGCAATGGCCTGTTTCGCGTTGGCCCAGTCGTAAGTGGGGTTGCCCTGGGCGTCGAGCGGTCCGATGGGAATCTGCCAGATGCCGCGGGTGTGCAGGTCGCTGAACCATAAGTTCCCTTCCTGGTCCACGTCCATTCCGAAACAGCCGTACTTGCCCTCGCCCGGCTTCTTAAACCACAGCACGTCCTCGGGCTTCACTTCTCTCGTGCCGCCGGCGTCGTGCCAGGTCCATTGGCCCAGCGTGGCGGTGCGCACCGTCCCGTCCGGTGCCGGGTCCTTCCCGCCCAGCATGGCCGCCAGGTGCAGCACTTTGCCGTCCACGCGGTAGACCTGCACGCCGTCGCCGCTGGGATGGAAATAGAAGCGCTTCTGGCCCAGCTTGAGAATGCGCGGCACGCCGTGGACGTCCGACCCGTATCTGACGCCGCCGGCGAACGCATTGCCGATGAAATCCCATGTCCCGGCCGCGCGGTCCTTGAGCTGATAGCGGTGAAAACTCATCGAATAGAACAGGTCCGGCTCGTCCTGAGCATAGTTGCCGAGGGAGACGAATTCTTCGCCGAAGTGTTCCCACAGCAGTTCCTTCTTCGGAGACCATTTTGCCAGCCGCGCGCCGCCGTAAGGAGGTTCCGTCTGAATGGTGATGATGTTCCCGTCCTTGTCCGCCGCCACGCCGCGCAGGCGGAAGAATCTGTCCGCGGCGCGGTCGCCGGGCTGGGCTTTTTTGCCGAGCGTGTCCAGCGGCTTAGGCTTCTCCTGCGAGACGTCATAGATCTTCACGCACCCCGCGGCGCTGTCAGCGATCAACAAGTGCCCGGCGGGATCGAAGGCCAGGGCCTCGACTTCTCCCTGCGAGGCCGCAACAACCAGCGACTTAACTTCTTTCCGCAATTCGTTCCCATCCCCGAAGGCTTGTTCCTCGACCCTAAGCGCCTCGCGGCCATCCTTTCCCTCCGCGGAGAAAACGCTGACGAGATGATGTTGATGGCCCACCCATACTTGGCCTTTCTTGTCCACCGCCAGAGCCTGCGGACGCTGCACTGCGAACTCTCCCAGCGCTTCGCCGGTCTCCTTGTCGAACCGCAGGATGCGGTTGCCCAGAAAGTCGGCCACGAGGATCGAGTTGCCCTGGGCAACGAGCGCGCGCAAAGGGCAATCGTAATAGTTTTGCTCGCTCTTGGGCGCGTCGGCGGGCATTTGCTTGCCGGGGAATTCGTAAATCTGGATGTGCCCCGCCTTGTCATCAACCTTGGTGAATTTGATGTGCTTGCCGTCCTTGAGCGTGAACTTCTGCACCTGGGCCTTCTGCTTCCACTGCGGGCTGTTCCAGCCGTACATCGTGCAGTAGATGTGCGTCGCGTCCACCGCGATGGCGTACGGCGCGCCGTTGGGCTGGCCGTTGCGAATCTGATATTGGGCATCGTAAACGGACTTGCCGTCCGCGGTCCATTTCTTGAAGTCCGCGCCCGCTTCATCCCAGTTGTTGGCTGTATAGATGGCGCCTTCGGCGTCCACGGCAACGGATTCGATATTGCTCGGCGTATGGTTCTTGGCGTCCGGCGGCTGGCCGTCGTTGCCGATCGCGCCCACGTTCTGATACGTGGCGCGGTTGGCGAGCACCAGGAAACTGTACTGGCCCGCGGGAGCGTCAGCGCCCAGATCGTCCTTGCCGTCCCATTCCTTGATTTGCTTGCCGGCCGGCGCGTCCAGCATAGTCCAGAGCACTCTGACAAGGCGGCCCTGGGGGTCATAGATTCCGCCGCTGGTGGCCGCGGGCTTGTCCAGGTTGAACTCGAAAGAGACGGCGCCTGCCGAGGTGGGGACTTCGCCGGACCATAGGCCTCCACAGAGGACCCAGAGCGCGCAAAGGGAAGCCCTCTGGGGCCAGAAATGAACACAGTGGTTCACGCCGGCGGCTTCTCCATCTGTTGCGCGATCAGTTTGCGGGAGCCGAGCAGTTCGTTGTTCACCCAGAACTCGAACGCGTAAGCGCCAGGGTGCTCGAACCGGACCGAGTTGAATTGGAAGACCATCTCGCCCACGTTCGTCGGTCCACCGAAGTCTATCTGGCCCGGCAACTCGACGAGGACCGAGTTGCTTTCGAGATAGGTCATGCGCAGCTTGCACTGCGCGCGCCCGCGCCCCTCTGTGATCGCGATGTAGACACAGAGGCTATGGTGCACTATCGGGAACGCGGTGCTGAAGATGCCGTTAAACGTCCCGATCAACGACAATTTGTTGCTGCCCTGTTCGCGGATCACGGAGTCGCACACGACCAGGGCGAGAAGAATGGGTCTGATGGCGGGCATGGTCAACAATCCCCTTTACGAGTCCTTCACCACACAACATCAACCAACTTGGAGTCTTCTATTTCCGGGTCGGTCGTCAGGACCTTTGCCCTCTTCTCGATGGCCAAGGCGACAATCATCCGGTCGTGCATCTCCGGCACGGCGCCGAGGTAGGGAAGGCGCTCCACCTGGCTGCGCGTCAGATCTTCGATCTCGAACCCGCCGCCAGCATCAATCCGGGAAAGAAAATCGGAAAGTTTGTCCGGGCTGTGTTCGCGTTCCAGGATAAACTGTATCTCGGCAAGGGCGATTACGGGGACATAAACCGTGTACGTTCCAGTCTGGGCGCCCTCCAAAATGCGTCGCGCCCTGCTCCCCACCCTGCGGGGCTTTGTTAGAAACCAATACAGGGCGTGGGCGTCCGCAACGTAAGTCACCGGGATTCCCGCCTGTGGCTGCGCCACATTGCTTTGGCCTTTATGAAATACTCCAATGGCAGGTCCGGCGAATCCTTCCACATGCCACGAATATTGCATGTACCCCGTTTGGCTGACTTGGCCGTTCCCTTGGTAGGCTTTCTTGCAGGTGTGGCCCGCTCTGGTGCCGCGGGTTGTGATTGTGCAGTCTTAGGCATTTGACATCCTCCAGTAACTTTCATACCCCGGCAGCACGCCAATGACAACCGACAATGCACCGAATCATCTGCGCCACTCCGCGCAGCGTTTCGCCACCAGTTTGCGTTGCAGCCGCACGTATTGCGGCAGGCCGTCCGGCGCCATCGGGACCTTGACCTCGCCCTT
>JBEKKG010000596.1:0-5226 GCA_050010835.1 Planctomycetota bacterium | reverse complement strand
CTCCACGGCCCCAAGCTCGATCTCGCTCATGCTCCTGAGTGACAGGCGCTCAACCCACCAGTCCAGACAGCGGCGGCGGTTCTCTGCATGGACGGGCGCCCAGCCGAAGCCGCGCCAGCCCCCGGCAGCCTTGCCCCAAGTCAGGTATTCGGATACCACTTCCCCGATGGCTTTGTTCCGGTTCGCCAGCCATGCCGCGGGACTTTCCTTTTCGCCCGTGCGGATAGCGCGAGCTTCGGCCTCGACGTTCAGAGCGTGGCGGCGGGTCTTGGTCTTGTCCGGCCAGCCCACGCCGTAATGCCACTTGCCGTCGGCGCCGCGATACTTGAAGCGCCACGCTTCCAGCGCCTTGCCGTCCCGTCCCTTTTGTTGGAAGACACTTGCCACGGTTCAACCCTCCTTGCGAAACGGGCGCATCAGCAGAGCCGAAAGAGACAGCTTCGCCTTGCGCGCCGCGGCTTCCAGTTCCCGGAATTCCGCCGCAGTCACGTTCACCATGATGTGCCGGCTGTACTTCTTAGCCTTCGCCTTGCGCGGCCTGCCTGTGCGCTTGGCATCGGCGGCTATCTGTGCGGGAGTCCTTTTTCGCTTCATAACCACAGTCTACTTCCTTCTTACGAAAAAGTCAAGAACTTTTTTGCAGAATTTTTCTTTCGTGCTTGGCAGCGGCTTCCAGGGCCTCATCCTGGCGGGCCTGTAGATGCTCCAGTATGGTGCGCACCAGCCACACCCGCCGGCCAAGAAAACGGACGGGCCTTGGCAATTCCGCGCGCGCGGTGGCGCGGTCAATGGTGCGGACAGTGCGCCCCAGAATCTTTGCCAGCGCCTTCGCGTCCAGGTGCGCGTTGCCTGGCAGTTGCGCCAGCCCCACGCACACCCCCGGCAGCCCCGGCCCGGTGGCCTGGGGCGTGACGGGCGGGCCATGGACGTCCGGACGGGGCGCGGTGATCGGCGGTGCTGCTGGCGCGGGCGGCGGGGCCTGGGTCGTGGCGGGCACGGCGGTTTCATCATTCATCGGCGTTTTCTCCTGTGGTAACTTGGGCAATGCGAACGTGAAAAGCGGGAACTTTGGGACGGCGCTTCAGTGCCGCGGCCACTTGCTCTGTTTCCCGGCGTGGCAGCGGCGCGGTCACGTTGCGCCAGTTGCGGCGCTGCCAGCGTTGAACGCGGTAGACAGGCGCCGGCGACGTGGGTGCTTCTTTGGCGTTCGTCTCACCCATTTTTCGCGGTCCTTCCTTGGCCTTCTCCACGTCCCCTGCGGTCTTAGCGGTCTTAGGCGGGAGACATGCCTTTTTACCTATGAAAAATTGCTTCTTACTAAGACCGCAAGAGGGGGTCTTTTCAGGTCTGCGGTCTTAGTGTCTGCGGACTTAGCCTCCTGGTTCATTCGGCAGCGTCCATTGCCAGCGGCCACCGCCAGCAAAACCGCCCACTCGCCCGGCCTGGACACCCAGCCCGTCCTTAGCGATTTCGACAGTCCGCCATGCGACGCCGGCCGCTTTGGCTTCCTCCCTGAGCACGGCTACATCAACCGGGCCTTTTGAAAGCATTCCGCACAACCAGCGCTCTGCCATTTCTGACTTACTCATACGTGGCGGCGCTGATTCGGCTGCCAGCGCCTCATCTGCGGTTTGCAGAATCGGGTTTAGTTCCCAGTCCACCACGGCCAGCGCAGAGGTCACCTGTTTCAATGCGATGAATGCTCCACACAGCACGAGCAGTGGCATTGAAGGCGATACTGCCGTTGGTCCTATAAACCGCCTTCGTCTCCCTGGTCTTGTTGTTGTGGCTGATGCCGATTACCGCGACACCCATCCGCGCAATCAATTTGCAGAATGGCGATAGGATACTCCGCACTTCTGCATTCTTGTGAGAATCAGTCTTGCCGAGATATGCGCTGATGGGGTCAACGATGACAAGCAGGACGCCCGGTGTCTGATGAATCGCCTCTTCCAGCGCGGCAAGGTCGGTGGCAAGATCGAAGTGCTTCTCCTTATTGCCGATTCTCACGGCCTCCATGACACTGATGCACCTTACGTCTGCCTTCATTATGTCCAGGCGCGGACGGATTGTATCTTCAGCCTCATCTTCTGCGTTTAGGATGATGATGTTACCCACTTGGCAATGGTCTGGTCGGTCGGGGAAACCGCGTCCTGTTGACAGCCTGGCGGTGATGTCCAGCGACACATAGGACTTGCCCAGCCCCGGATCGCCTGAGATGATCGTGAGTTTACCCAGAGGTATACGGTTGGGCCATAACCAGCGGACTTCCTGCGGGGTTACATCCGCCAAGTTGCGCAAGACTGGTCTTGGCGTGCATTCAGCATCCTGCGGCTCCTGGCCTGGCGCTGATGTTGGACGGGTCCGCGGCTGCGCACCATAGCCTTGCGCGCGTAGAGCCTTCGCAGCCGCGGCAAAATCGCCGTTGTGTTCCAGCATGGTGTAGACGCTAAAGGGCGAGTACGCCTTGTTCATCTCAAATGGCGGCGCGTTGGAAGTGAAGACGTAAAAGACGCCATTCTTGAGCGTGGCGCTTGCGCCGCTGTTCTTGCCGGGCCGTGTCCAGTGCTGGTTGTCGCCGTCGCGGGTCAGTCGCCAGCCGTGCGCTGTGAGGACCGCGCGCACGTCTCCGCGCGCGTTGAAGTCGTCTCCGGGCCGTTTATCCGCGCCGCGGGTCGGCACGCTGACGGGCTGGGGCAAGTGCTCATTCAAGGACCGTGCTGCTTCAAGCAGTATCTCGCGTTCCTCTGCTGTGAGCACCGGCAGCTTGGCAAGGTCTCCCTGCGTTGCCGTATACTTTTGGCTTGGGGCGCAAAGGAATAGTCCACGTTCGCCGCGGGTTTCAATGAGGCACGGGCAGACAACCCATTGGCCGGCCTCACTGACCGCTTTCAGAGCCTTCTTGTCGCCGTCTGCCTTTGGCCGCACCTTGCCGTCACCTTCATAAACATACTCGCCGGGGCCTGGCACGGCGATACGACGGCTCGCCAGCTTCTCATTCCTGGATACAGCCACTTGGCAGCGGTACGCCGCGTGAAGGCCGTCGCTCTGCGAATTCTCAAAGTACAATTTGTCGAGAAGTTCACCGCTCTGCTGCTTCACCAGTTCGCACCACGGCTCAAACCATTCGGCCCTGAAGTCGAAGTCCACCATTTCGAGATTGCCGCTGATCCGGCCGCACACCACGCAAAGGGCGTCCGTACCGTTCTTGAGCCAGCCGCGGAGTTCATCTTCTGTGGGTAGGCGTTGCTCGTAATCCTTCCAAGTCTTCAGTGTTGGGAACTTGGCAGCCAGCCGGGCAGGAAGAACCGACAATCCGGCTCCAAGATACCGCGTCGCGGCGGTGCGGATTGTGGCGGCGGTGCTCATCGGCGGGCCTCGCCTTCCGCCGCCGGCGGCGTGCTCGGGGATGCTGGTCGCGCGGCGGGCGCGCTGGTGTTGGTCATCTCCGGCGCGCTGCATCCCAACGCACCCGATTTCAGAATCATCCGCAGCGCCGCCAACGCGGCGCGGTCATAGACCAGCGCCCGGCCGGCCCGTGCCGCGGGCCTGATTTCGGGGTGACGTTTCAGAATCGCGCGGACGCGGCTAACTGACGTGCTCAACTCCAGGGCCATGACCTGAAGCGTGCGGACGTTCGGCAATCGTGCCATAGAACCAACCTCCCTCTACAGGAGGTTGGCCGTGCACGAAGAAGCACGTTTTGATAGGGGAAAACGTGCACAAACTGCTTATGCACGTTCATAGCCGGGCGTGTTGTCGTCCTTGTGGTCCGCTTCCTGTTCGCGGGCCAGTCGGGCTATTGCTTCGTCCTTCGGGTCCACGGCCTTGGGGTCTGCGGTGTTGTCAGTGAGAACATCGTTGAGGGGTTCCCAGACCTTGACGCGCCGATGATTCCGCGCCGCCATGTGGTCCTTCCAGGCCGGCAGCTTTTTGGAGGTTCCCGTGGAGCACCTGAGAATGTTTGCCAGCCTCACAATGGGGAAGGTCTTGAACCCCCGTAGAACCTTCCGCGCCTTCCTGTCCAGTGCCTGGAGATCCAGCTTGCGGCGCGCCTTTCGCACGCGCGCACCTTGCGCGGGCGTCAGGTTCTCTTTGCTGTTGGCCTGTCCGGCGGCGGGCGCGGGTTCCTCGTCAAACGCCTTCAAGACCCTGCGCACGTATTTCTGGGCGCATAGGATTTCGGGTGCAATGTCTGCGGTGCTGCGCTCGCAAGTGTTCCGTTCCGCAAGAAGCCTGATGGCCCAGCGCAGCTTTTCAAGCTCCAACCCCTCTGATCGTAGGAAATCCTTAACGTTCTCGAATCTGGTCACAACCAAGGCACCTTCATGTGCAGCTTCATGCCGGCAACCGCCGAGAACATCAAAGTCTTTGGGATCCCCTATAGGCAGCAGTCCAGACTCAAGACGCTCAGCGTCGCGGTTGAGACCCATGTGCCATTTGTTAATACTGCCCAGAAATTCCGCGAGCATCTCCAGCCGTTGGGCCTCGCTCAGTGTACCGACACGGCGTTTAACTAGGGCGTATTGCTGCGCGCTGGTGGTGCAGGACAGCATTTCCAGCATTTTCATAGCGTATTGCTGCACGCTGGCGGTGGGTATGGTTGTGGTGGCGGTAGTCATGGTGGCGCCCTCGTCAAGCGGCCTCTCGTCAATGAAGATCGCGCGGGCGTGGCCGGGACGAGACCGGCCGGGGTTGCAATCCCCTTGCCCGCGCAGCTTGATTATACCACCCCGCTTTGCGAAGTCATCTAATTCTTCCCCGTCAACTGCCCGCTGTCCCCCTTCTTCGAGAGCTTCCAATCCGATATTATGTCCGTGCGGTACGCGGTCCCGCCAAGGACCAGGGCCGCTTGCACCGTAGGGGGGACCAGCGTTGTGATCGGGCTTGTGACGCCTTCTGCACCGAACCCGAGGGTGTCCAGTCGAATGGCGCTGAGCGTAAACGATACCGTGGCCTTCAACCCCGCCGTGGTGATGGTGGAGACCTTCTTGTTCACCTTCGGAATCTTCGGATACTTCACCGCCACCTTCTTGAGTCGGTTCTTCTGGCCAGCACTGGCTTGGCCTTTGGTGTTCAGGTTCGCGGTATCGAGCACGTTGCCGAGAGACACAAAGAGCGTCTGGGCCTTCGACAGATCCAGACCGGCCGGCAGTTCAACCGTGCCTTTGAAAATCACGGAGTCCATCTTGACGGGGCTGAAGAAGAACTTGCCTTTCACTGACG
>JBEKKG010000595.1:0-5231 GCA_050010835.1 Planctomycetota bacterium | reverse complement strand
CCACGCCGGGTCAGGTTTGAAGACGATCTTAAAGCTGCCCCAAACATGGTTGCCCTCCACGGCCACAAAAGCGAGGCGGCCGCCGACTGCCGTGGCGGGGAGCTTGACCGTGCCGATTTCTACAGCATTCACAGACCACTTGAGTTCGTCGCCGGTTGCTTCCGCAAGGAACGCGGTGTCCTTGCCCCAGTTCACTTCCTTGGGGCCGATGGCGTTTATGTCGCGTTTCGAGGCCGAGGCGCTCCAGCTTTCCAAGTGCGGCTTCTGGTCGTACGCACGGAACATGCATCTGGGCGCGCGGCGGCCATCGGAACTGCCGGCGGGCAAGATGTACACGCCAAACCGCGGCGTCGCATCCACCCCGCCCAGCGCCCGGCCGGTCACTTCCATCAAGCGCAGTTCAGCGATGTGCGCAGCGAAGCGCGCTTGCGCGAACTCTCCGCCGCCCTCCGGCACCTTCAGAGAGCCCTTCTGCAGAGCCAACTCGCCGTGATCGCATTCGAAATCCTTAAGCTGATCCTCACTGGAGAAGTCGTAGCCAAGCTGCACAAAACCGTCGGACAACATCTTGGCGGTCTTGGCGTGGAAGAGCCTGAGCACGCTGGACTGCTCAGCGAATTCCTTGTACGCCGTCAGGGTAGGCAGCCGCAGCATGCCCACGCCGGTCTGGCCGTGGGCGGCCTCGAAGGCCAGGATCTTCTCCCGCACCTTCAGCCACTGCTTCTGCCGGATGACTCCGAGTATGTCCTTATAGGCGGCTTCCGCGGCCGCCTCGCTGGCGAGGACTTTCTGCGCCTCCAGCTTGCGCTCCATCCGCACGCGTTCCTCGCCGGACAGGCCCCCCAGCAAATTTTTCCCCTCGTCGTTCAGGCCGCGCAGCAGGTAGTATTCCGCCGCGGCCAAGGCGTCTGTCTTGGTCCCCACGGCTTCGACAATTTTGTGCGCGGGAAGTTTGGCGGGGGACAGAGGCACGTCGGCGCCGCCGACGCTGACGACCAGCGTGCGCCCATGATCGCTGCGGATGATCTTCCCGGTCTTGGCGAGCTTGGCGTACTCCTCGGGCAGTTCCAATTCGCCCTTGGCAGCAGCCAGGGCATCAACAGCTTTCTCCTCAAAGTGGAGTGTGCGTTCCAGGTCTTTCAGTTCCTCAGCCACTTCGCTTTTGGCCCTGGCGAACTCCGGCTTCTCAGCCAGTTCGCGCATTTCGGCGAGGACCTTGGCCAGGTCCTTGTGGTCTTTGGCCGAACGCTGCAGCATCTCGCCAAAGAACCGCGCGTGCGCCAGCAGAACCAACTGGTCCGGGCCGGCAGGCTGGGCTGGTGCTGCGGCCGCAGTGGGTTGTGGCCCCGGGGAGGCAGCGGGCGCGGCTGTGTCCTGCTTGGCTGCCGTGTCGGCCGGAGGTGCTTCGGTCTTCTTGGCGTCAGCCTTGGGCGCTTCAACTTCAGGCGCTGGCACAACTGGGTTGGCGGCCGGCGTCAAGGCCGGTTGGTTCTTTGGCAAGGGTGGCAGCGGGGCGGACTTGCCATTGGGCAGAACCGGGCCCGGCTTGCCCGGCGGCGCTTGGGCCGGCAGACCAGGACTGGCGGCCGCCCCTGGCTTCTTCTGCGCCTGGCCCGACTGCGCCGCCAGCCCGGCATCCGGGGTGGGCTTGGAGGCCTTGTAGACCCACAAGAGCGCGACCACCAGGAGGCCCACCAGCACCACGACCGCGAACGCAGGCGGTGCCGGGTGGGCGCGCTTGCGCGACACGGCCGGGCTGGGGCTGACTGGCATACGCGCGGCCGCCTCGGCCCTGGCCGCCTTGACCTGCTGCGCCTGTTTGGCCACGGCGCCCAGCTTGAGGACCTTCTCGATCTGCGTGACCAGTTCCGCCGGTTTCTGGATGCGCTTCTCTCTTTCCTTCTGCATCATCCGTTCGATCAAGCGGCTGCAGGCCTCGCTGACATTGGGCGCAACCTGGTGCGCGAGGGGCGGCTTCTCGGTCAAATGCTTGACCAGGATGGCCGAGGAAGTGGGCGCGCTGAAGGGCGGCTGGCCCGTGACCAGGTGGAAGAGCGTCGCGCCCAGAGCGTAAATATCCGTGCGGATGTCTATCTCGTTCATGGCGCCGCGGGCTTGTTCGGGCGCCATATAGTACGGTGTGCCGATGGCCTGCCCGGCTTGCGCACCGGAAGAGACGTCGCTGGAGTGCTTGGCCAGGCCGAGGTCCGCGAGCTTGGCGTCGCCGCGGGAAGTCAGCAGGATGTTGTCGGGCTTTACATCGCGGTGCACGAAGCCATTGGTGTGGGCGCATTCCAGGGCGCGCGCCATTTGCCTGGCGATCTCCAAGGCCCTTTCCTCGGGGATGGTCTTCTGCTCGGTGAGCACCTTCTTGACGGACGGACCGTCAATGAACTCCATGGCAAAGTACCACAGCCCGGTGGCGGAATCCTGGCCGACGTCAATCCCCTGGACGATGTTGGGGTGGTTGAGCTTGGCGGTGGCGCGCGCTTCCTTATTGAAACGCTCAATGAATTTCTCGTCCTTGGCGATCGAGGGAGGCAGGATCTTCAGGGCGACGATGCGGTCCAGGCTGATTTGCCGCGCCTTGAAAACCGTGCCCATGCCGCCCTGGCCGATCTTGGTGATTAGCTCAAAGCCGCCTACGACACGCAACGACTTGGTCTGTTCTTCAGCCATGAATCCTTCCTGACACGTTAGGCATTAGGCATTAGGGGCGCACGGTCAAGCCTCAGGCCTCAAGCCTCAAGTCTACCTACACCAAACCAAGGTTCCTGACGACCTGCGTCACGTATTTAGCCTTGTTCAGCGTGTAGAGGTGCAAGCCCGGCACTCCGGCCTTCAGCAGTTCCTCGCACTGGCGCGTGGCGTATTCCACGCCGAATGCGGCCAGGGCCTCATCGTTGCCGTCCAACTCCGCCAGCCGCTTGACCAGCGCCTCCGGGAGGCGCGCCCCGCAGAGCTTGGTGATATGAGTGATCTGCCCGAAAGAAAAGATCGGCAACACTCCGGGCGAGACCGGCACTGTGACGTGCAGCTTGCCCCGCAGGTGCTCGTAGAACTCCAGGAAGAAGGCATTGTCATAGAACAGTTGCGTGAGCACGAAGTCCCCGCCGGCGTCAATTTTCCGCTTCAGATACTCCCAATCCGCATACTTGCCGGCCTTGCAGGCCATGTGGCCCTCGGGGAAGCCCGCGACGCCGATGCAGAAGCGGCCTTTGGCGCGGAGCCACGCGGTCAATTCCGCGGCGAACTCAAAGCCCCCCGGAGTCTTCTGAAACTCCCCGCCGCCGGGCGGGTCGCCGCGCAGCGCCAGGAAATTGTTGATGCCGCGGCGGGCGGCGTCATCCACGACCGCGCCGGTCTCCGCCACGGTGGCATTGACGCACGTGACATGGCATAACATCGGGACGCCGTGCCGGTTCTGAATGCGCTCCACGGTCGCCAGGGTCTTCTCGCGCGTGCCTCCGCCCGCGCCGTAAGTGACCGAGCAGAAATCAGGGCGCAGCTTGAGCAGCGTGGGGATGGTCTTTTCCAGCAGCGTCCTCTCGCCTTCCTCGGTCTTCGCGGGGAAGAATTCAAACGAAAGCAGCGGGCGGCCGGCGCCTTTGCGCGCCGCGTACAGGTCACGCACGTAATTCATGGTGAGTATAGTACGGAGGCGGGTCCGGCTGGCAAGTTAAACCGCGGATCTGGTGCGCTCGATTTGCCTGAAGTCGCCCGTTTTCAGGAACGCGCCGAGGGCCTCGGCGGCCTGGATGGCGATCGCCTCGGCGTTCTTCCCGCCGTAGAACCACATGGAAGTGAGCCGGGGCTTCATCTTGCGCAGCTCGACCGTCGCCGTCACCATGCCGGGACTGGCCAGGTTCACCTGGTCCAGCAAGCCGCTCTGGCCCGCGAAGAGCGCGCGCCGCAGATACAGGACCGGCTTGTCCTCCATAAGTGCGTCCAATTCCCGCAGAATATCTTTGGCGCCATAAGTGTTGACCACGAAAATCGCCGGCGCAAGCTGTTGTGCTTTCATTTCCTCAAGAACACTGCGCGTCTGGTCGAGAGAGTTGGCCAGGCCAAGGGGGTGGGGGCACTGTTTCACCAGGATATCCGCCACGCGGGCGCACATGGCCGTGTCCGGCTGGCTGGCCGCGGCTTGCGACTCGAGCAGCATGGGCACTCCGGTGCTCTTGGCACTCTGGCGGGTGGTTTCCCCAAGAACGAAAGGCGCGAACCTCCTATCTTCGACGGCGATATGGTCGGCCAGCCAGTCCTTCAGAAACGAGGAGACGCGCAGCGAGAGCGCCTGCGGCGCGGATTCTTCTTGCCCCTCAAACTCGATCACGGCGCGGGCGAAGTCGTCGTGCTGCAGCATGTGGTTGTGAAGACCTGGATAGGCGTATTGGTGCATCAGCCGTTCTTCAGTGTTGAAGTGGTGCTGGCAGTACTGCTTCAGGCGCTCGATCGTCCGCCCCAGGACAGCCCGTTCGCACCCGGCATCCAGGGCGCAGTCCAATTCATACGCGAGATCGAACAGGCCCTTGTGCTGGGCGTCAACTGAGGGGATCTGGAGTACGAAGGATTCGCTCCAGCGGTTCAGGGGTTTTTCGGCCACGGCTCGACCTCGTTGGATGGACACTACGGCACCGCGTCGGAACGGTCAACGCGAGCCGGAACGTGGCGGATTATTGCTGCCCAAGCCGCCAAGTCAAGTCGCGGTGCTCTGTTCTGCGAATGCCGGTCGTCGCCATTTTTCATCATATCTGGGTGGGGCAGAGCCTCAAAGCGGCCGTGGTGAATACTTCCGACTAGCCCCGGCTTAAGCGCTGCCGTGGTTGACCACGTCCGTTCGCCGTGCGGCCGCGAGCGGACCGTGGCTGAATACGCGCTCCGCGACATCGCCAAACCCGTCGGCGTGGCGCGGTACGTCACCAAGCTGGTCGAATCCTTGCCCGCCAATCTCCAAGGCGCGCTGCCCAGCGTCCAGCAGCTCGAAGCAGAGTTGCGCAAGGCCAAGGGCAAAGGGGTGGGCGACAGGGAATGAGCGGCGCACGCTTTGGGCCTCCGGCTCGGAGCGCGGCGGTGTATTAGTTATCAGCGCTGGTTACCGCGCCAAGAATAGCGGGCCGGCCCTGGAGGTGGCACGTGTGCTGCAACCTGCTTGACGAGAAGTGGATTCCGGTGCTGTGGAAGTGGAGGGGGGGCGGCGAGGGTGGGGATAGGCGGGGCGTCAAGGAGGT
>JBEKKG010000594.1:0-7358 GCA_050010835.1 Planctomycetota bacterium | reverse complement strand
CGGCCTTGTGCTCGAAGTAGTCGAGCGTGGCCAGCCCTTCCCGGCACAGGACGATGGCCTGCCGGCCCGGCTGGGTGCTGAACGGCACGGTGATCGTGCCGTCCTTGCCCGCCTTGTACTCGTGCCCTTCAAGCCACATGCGCGCGTCCGGCACGGCCTTGTTGTCTTCGTCCAGGACAGTGAAGACGTGGCCCGCGGTGCCGGTGTGCTCCAGGAAGCGCAGCCGGCCTTTGTGAATCAAGGCGCGGCTGCTCATGCCGTTGCCGATGAACTCCACCACGAACACACCGCCCGCTTTCAACGCGGGAAAATCGAAGTGCCGGCGCACGCGCCGCAACGGCGGCTCCTCGTAAGTATAGGTCTTCTCCTCATTGGCGATCAAACCGTCCAGGTTGAGCGCACTGTCCACTTCGCGCTTCTGTTCGACGTAATAGTTCAGCGCGTTGATCTCAAAGACTTTCACGAGCAGCGTCTTCACGTTCTTAATGTCCAGGTCCAGGCCCACCGGATCGTTGGCGCGGAAGTAAACCTTGTTGGCCGGCACGAACTCAATGTCTATGCGGTCCTTCAGGCGCTGGTACTTGGCCGGGTCGTTGAGGAGCGAATACCATTTGTCCATGTCGCCGCTCCCGTTCAGGATTTTCGTTTCCGCGAAGACCTCTTTGAGGTAGCTGTCGAGGATGTATTCGGCATACGGTGTGAAAGTGTCTTCCTTGGCAAAGGAGTTCATCAGGTAATCCCGCACCAGGGATTCGTCGTCGTGGATGACCGCAAGCAGCGAGTCGGCATAGGCGGCGCCGAGCTGCGCGGTGCAGTCGCGGAACTCGCCGCGCTGCAAATACTCGGGCTTCATGTAGCGGGTCTGGCGCGGCAGCTTGAGGTATTCCATGAAACGGTCTTTGTCGTACAGGCCTTGGCTGCGGTCGAAGACCAGACGGCTGTAGAGCACGTGCGCCTTCAGCGAATTGTGCGCCGGCGCCAGGCGCTGCACGAATGCCCAGAGCCGGTCCAGGTAAGCCGCGCGCTCCTTGGTGTCGTGCTCCACGTCCACGTCCGGCGTGGGCTGGAGTTTGAGCAGGTAAATGTTGACGAAGTTCGTCTGGTTGAGCAGTTCGGGCAGCAGCCGGAGGCATTCATCGAGCTGCGCCAGGAGCAACTGGCGGTGGATCGCCAGCGCGCCGAAGCCGGTGCTGTTCTTGTATTTTAAGTCGTCCACGACCAGCTTGGGCAGGTTGGGCAGATCGGGACGGGTGAGCCGGTTCAGCAGGTCCCGCCGGCGCTCGCCGTTCAAGTCCTGCGCCGCGAGGAACTCCAGCGCCGAATCCTCAAAGCCCTGCAAATTGGTGTGGCGCGCCAGCGCGGCCTTCGTGAGCGTCTCGCGGGAGATGCCGGCGGGATCGAGACGAGTCGGCAGATTGGGCTTCTCGTCCAGCCGTTCCTGGGCGTGATCGAAGCGCAGCCCCAGCCGCCAGCGCAGGAAGTCCAGCGACTTCTTGTTGTCCTGGTCGTAGGTCAGCAGGGCCTGCCGGTTCAGGATCTCCTCGACGCGCGGCGTGCGCCCGTGGCGTTCGATCCAGAGTTTGACCAGGTCGTCAATCTTGCCGAACGCGCCGGTCTGCTGAAAATGGAGGCAGTTGTAATAGTAGTAATCGTCAGTGCCGGGGATCAACTGCTTGAGCGGCTTGGCGCGGTCCTCAGCCAGCGCAAAATCCTCGATGAACCCGATCTCGTGCGCCGAACCGGCCAGGGACAAGAGGCCTGAGACCAGCAAGCAGAAGCGAAAGGTACGAAGCATGGCGGACTCCCTTCAACAAGGTCCTGCACCAGTAACGGATTGGGCGCGACACCCCTTCATGTATACCGCACGCGGGACCGAATTATTAGAGCAGTTCACGACTGGGTGTAGCACGGGCGTCTCGCCCGTGTGCATGGGCGGGACGCCCATGCTACACGGATACGTACACTCGTGAATTGCTCTAGTGCTGTTCTGCGCGCGGTCGAAACTTCCAGTCCCTGCCAGAGGCGAAAGGGAACGAACAGGGGTCGCAGCGACCCTATCGAGCCCGTCAGATTGCGGCAAGTGCCATAAGGTTATGATGTTATGAGAGACAAACCAGTACGGAAGGCAGTCATTTTTTGAACCGTTTTGTCGCATGTTTGAACCGTTTTGTCGCATGTTTGAACCGTTTTTGTCACATGTTTGAACCGTTCTTGTCACATGTTTGAACCGTTTTGACACAGGATTGGAACGCACGGCTTCTAGTGCTATTTGAATGCTATTTGAGCGCCATTTGCATGCTATTCCAGTGCTATTTGCATGCCCAAGGCACGCCGGTTTTTGAAGCGCGTACAGCCATGATTCATCAACGCAGGGGACGCAGATGAGCTCAGAAGTGGTTAGTACGAAAGGATTTATTGATGTTTTCATTTGTCTTTCCTTTGTGTGCTCCGCACTGCGTTGCTGTCTCTCTGGTCCCCGTCCAACCCAAGATCGCGCCAGACCCCAGGGTCTTTCAATTCTCGGCTCTGGGCGTGCCCGCGCAGAGTTTCCGAGCCGCGACTGTGAGGGAGCGGGACGACCGCTTGCTAACGCGCGCGGCTCGGAAACCGGAGAATTGAAAGACCCTGCGCCAGACCCTCCCTTCTCAGAACAACAAATCCTCTATAGTATAATATGTCTAGGAACCATCGTTGTCAAGTGCATATTTCAAAAAATCTGAACGGTTATTGTGTAACAACTGGCGCCACAAGGAGTTGCACCTCTTGAAGAATTTCAAGATTTCTTTGGGCAATCTGGCAATCAGCTCCACATCCTCCTGGCCCGCCACTCCGCCACCCCGCAGGGGAGTGTTTCATCTCAGTTAGCCTGCGAAGGAGCCACGGGCGCCTTCGCCCGTGGCACGGCTGGCGAGGCGCCTGCCGCTCCTAACTGAAATGAAACACTCCCATCCCGCAGTTGCGATGGTCTGCGCTACATTCAGCGACATTCAACCGCGTGCAGTGTACTCAGGGAAGAAAGGAGGCCTGTCCATGCGTACCTGCCAAGAAAGGATGCTGAGACTGTGGCTGCCAGCCAGTCTTGTGCTCATTGCCACTGTTGCCGCGGGTAGCGCCCAGGCCGCTGACGCCGCCGCCCCTAACCAATGGGTCAAGGTGGACGAAGGCAAGACAGGCGTGCGCGTTTGCTCGGCCCTGGTGTATGCGCCGGACTTGAAACTTATGCTCTTGGTCGGCGGAGAGAAAGCGGTGCCCTTTGTCCAAGCCTACGATCCGGCCGCGCGGACCTGGAGTGAGTTCTCCGCGGCGCCGCCGGCCAAGGACGGCATCTTCAACTACTACCAGACAGCTTACGATCCGGGCACCAAGACCGTGTACTGCCTCTCGGGCGGGGCGGTGCTGTACTCCTTCGACACCGTGGCCAAGACCTGGACGACGCACCCCGCGGCCCCAGAGCTTGAGGGCCTGAGCTGGCACGCGCTGGCCTGCGACCCGGCGGGCAAGCGTCTGGTGCTCGTCGGCTCCGACAAAAAGAGCGACAACCTGGGCTGGATGCGCACCGTGGTTTACGACATCCCAGCCGGCAAGTGGACGCGCCTGGATGTGAGCGACGAGAGGACCGTCAAGGAACACAAGGAACTGGTGGCCGCCAGGGAGGCGCTGATTGACCTCGCCGGCCACGTGCGCCTGGCCTGGTATCGCGACCCCAAGGGCATCGGCGCCGAGGCGGAACTCTCCGCGCTCGGCGAGCGATGCGCGGCGCTCAAGAAGATGGCCCAACTCGACAAACTCGCCGGCGACGTCGAGGCCGTCGCCGCACTTATCGCCGGCAAGAAGACGCTCGAAGCCCTCACGGCCGCCCGCGCGCTCCAGCGCAAGGTCGAGGAACTTGCCGAGGCCCAATACCCGGTTCCGGTCTCACGGCGGAACTCGCCGCTGGTCTTCGAGGAAAAGAACAAAGTCTTCGTGCTCTTCGGCGGCGACCACGAGGACTATCTCCTGAACGATACCTGGGTGCTGGACCTGGAGAAGAAATCCTGGAAGCGCAGCCAGCCCGACAAGGCCCCCAGCGCGCGCGCCGGCCACGCGCTCTGCGCTCTGCCCAAGAGCGGCCTGGTCGCGCTCTACGAAGGCTACCTGCAAAGCTCGAACAGCGACTACGGCTGCGGACCCAACACGCCCATTGACCCGCTCCAGCTCTGGCTCTACAACCCCGCCGCCGACCGCTGGGACCTGGCCGGCTGCTGGCCCTTGCCCAGCAAAGGCAAAGGACCGGTTGAAAGCTCCGCTCCCGCGCCGGTTGGCGACTTCTACGGCTACTCCGCGGACAAGTTCAGCCCGCCGGCCTTGGGCGCCGGTCCCGACGACGTGCTGGTGTTCGCCAAGCACGCCGCGCGGAAGCTCCCTTGCGAAACCTGGACGCTGCAGCTTGATCCGGCCAAAAGCGACCCCGCCGCCCGCGAGCGGCTCGGAACCGCCCCCAACGAGCGGCTCTACCGCACCGGGATGTTCCTCGCCTCTTATTGCGAGACGCCGCAGGAACCTAAGGACACCGGCCTGGATACGCTCCCCGACAACCAGTGGGTCAAGCTTCCCAATCCGCCGCGCAACCCCTTGTACGGTTGCCGCCAGCGCGACTGGAGCACTTGCGTCTGGGATTCCGACCGCGACCAGATACTGCACTGGGGCGGCGGGCACTGCGTGCGCTCCGCCAGCACCGTGGCGCACTATTCCCCGGCCTCCGGGCGCATTGTCGAGGGCTTCGACGCGGACGAGCCTTACGGCCGCAACGGCGGGGGCGCGTTCGATTCCTCAGTGCTCAATCGCCCGTGGGTCTCCACCCATAATTACAACCATTACGCCTACGACCCCAAGTGCAAACTGCTGGTCTCCGGGCGGGGCTACCTTTACGACCCCGAGCGCATGGACTGGCTGCGCGCCGAGCAATTGCCGGTGCCCTACCATTTCGAGTGGGGGAACACGGTCGTGAAGTCCTCGGCGCACGGCGCCGTTGCCTGGGCGCGGAAGAAAGGCTCGGACAACTTCGGCCTGTGGCTCTTTGACCGCGAGCAGGGCTGGGTGGACCTCCAGCCGCAGGGAAAAATCTTTGCGGCGTATTGCGACTCCTCCGGCATCGTCTACGACTCGAAACGCCTTCAAGACGAAGGCGCTGGAGACCGTTACGCCGGAGAACTCCGAGCTGGCCAAGACCCACTGCGCCCGCGAAATGGCCTACGTCGAACATGCCGACTGGGTGCTGCTCGGGGAACTGCTCCCCCACGGCGAGCAGAAGGCCGGCAAGCGCTACACGCGGGTCTACGACTGCGCGAACAACCGCATGTTTCTCCTCGACGCCGGCACGGTGACGGATGGCTACTCCGCCGGCTGGATGTACGACGCCAGGCGCAAACTGGCTTACGCCTTCACCTTTCGCGGTGAAGCGTGGGCCATCAGGATTGAGCCCAAGACAGCCAAACCTGTGCTCGCGCCGGCACAATGATTTTCGATTTTCAATTCTGCTGCTGTTGAAGAAGTGCCAGGCCGCTGGTATGCCATCCCCAACCATCTTCCGGCAGAAAGGAGCCGAGCTATGCCAACGAAATCAACGCTTGCCCGCCGGCAGTTCCTGAAGCGGGGCCTCACGGCCGTGGGCGCGGGCCTTGCCGCGCCGTACATCGTGCCTGCCGCGGTCCTGGGCAAAGACGGCGACGTCTCTCCCAGCGAACGCCTCGTGCTCGACGCCATCGGCATCGGCCCGCGTGGCACGCACGATCTGACCTGCCTGCTCTCCGAGAAGGACGTGCAGTTCGTGGCCATCTGCGACGTGCAGCGCAAGCGGCGCGAAGCTGTCAAGAAGCTGGCCGACAGCAAGTACGGCAATCAAGATTGCGCCATGTACCGGGACATGTTCGAACTTCTCGCCCGGCCCGACATAGATTGCGTGCTGGTGGCCACGGGCGATCACTGGCACGCGCTGGGTTCGATCTTGTCGGCCAAGGCGGGGAAGGACGTTTACAGCGAGAAGCCCTGCGGGCTGACGATCGCCCAATGCCAGGTCCTGGACGATACCATGAGGCGCTACGGGCGTGTGTTTCAGGCCGGAACCCAGCGGCGCAGCGTGCCCAACTTCCAGTTCGCCGTCCACCTGGCGCACAGCGGGAAGCTCGGCAAACTCCACACCTTGCACGCCTCGATTTACAAGCTCCAGGTCCGCTACGACTGGCTGCCTGCCGAAGCTGACCCGCCCAAGGACGAGTGCGACTGGGACCGCTGGCTGGGGCCGTCTCCCTGGCGCCCGTACAACAGCAGGTACGTTGCCGGCGGCTGGCGCGGCTTTTACGACTTCGACTCCGGGGCCACGCTGCTGGACTGGGGCGCCCATACGGTGGACCTGTGCCAGTGGGCCAACCAGGCCGACGACACGACGCCGCTGGAATTCGAGCCGTCCAGCGCGAACATCACGGCCCGCTATGCCAACGGCGTCAAACTCGTCCTGGACTGCCTGGACACGCCCTTCGGGAACCGCGATCCCCAGTACCGCACGGCCCTGGGCACGTGTCCGGTGCGGTTCGAGGGCGATGAAGGTTGGGTCGAGGCCGGCGACAGCGGCGACGTCGCAACCCACCCGGAGTCGCTCAAGTCCGAGTGGCAGGAATTCAAGAAGTCCAACGGGATCAACCCCGTCCAGCACACGCGCAACTTCCTCGATTGCGTCAAGACGCGGGCTTTGACCGCGGCCCACGGCGGCATCATGCGCCGCTCCCACACTGCCTGTCACGCGGCAGCCATCGCCTGGCTGCTGGGGCGCAAAGTCACGTTCGATCCTGTGAAGGAAAAGTTCGTTGGGGATGACGAGGCCAACCACATGTGCAGCCGTGCCACCCGTGAGCCGTGGTACTTTTGACATTGGGGATTTGTAACCGTTCATTCCGAGCCGCGACCGTAAGGGAGCGGTTTCATCGCTCCTATTCGTCCTATGTGTCCCATAGCACGTAACGGAGCGCTCCCACTGACCGCTTGCTGACGCGCGCGGCTCGGAAGAAGCAGAGGACAGCATGATGAAAAAACTAGACAAAGCCCTTCTTGGCGTTCTTGGCGCTCTTGGCGTCTTGGCGGTTCAGTTGTTGGGTTGCTGCTTCGCCGCCGATGCCCCGCGCGCGGACCGGCACACGCCCAAACCGGATGAAACGCCGAAGCTGATTGCGGTCCTGCAATCCAATGCTTCGGATTACGAGAAGGCCGTGGCGTGCCAGGAGTTGGCAATCGTTGGCGCCAAGGAGGCCGTTCCGGCCCTGGCCGTAGGGATATCCCCACAAGAGCGATCGGGTGGCCAACTCCACGCCGACAATCGCGCCGGTCGA
>JBEKKG010000593.1:0-8903 GCA_050010835.1 Planctomycetota bacterium | reverse complement strand
CCGCCACTCCTGGTTGCCGCGCGTGCAGCGCATCAGGAAATAGAGCCGTTCGGCGTCGAAACCGAGGCTCATGAGCGTGATGGATTCGTGCAACTCATGTTCGAAGGGCGCCATCATGCCTTCGGTGGTGAGCGCGCGGTCCCATTCGCCGGGGCTGACTATGCCGTCAATGACCGGCGGCTTGTCGAAGCGGACCGCAGTGAACTCGCCGATTTGCAGGCGCTCGCCCTCCCCGGCGCCCGCGGACCACACAGCCAGCAGCATGAGGCACACAGCGCCGCTGCAATGCAAGACCAGCCCCGGTACGTTTCCCCTGGCTGTAACTGGACAGGGCTTCATGTTTGTCCTCCCGTAATCCAAGACCGTAACCGTTCAGCGTCCGAGCCGCGCGCGTCAGCAAGCGGTCACGGGGTGCGCGCCGTCAGGAACTATGGGACACATCGGAAGAATGGGAAGAATGGGAGCGATGAAACCGCTCCCTTACGGTCGCGGCTCGGATTGAACAGTTACGCAATCCGCAATCCCGAATCCCGAACCCCGAACCCCGAACCCCGAAATCCGCAGTCCGCTCTGGCGCCTGCTTTAGCCTGACTTTAATATAATCGCCGGGAACGAGCTTGAGGTCAACAGCATGAGCAAGAAGAAAAACGCGCTTTCGCGCCGCATGGCTTTGAGGACCCTGGCTGCGGTCGGGGCCGGCTCGCTCATTGTGCCATCATCCGTGGCAGGAGCGGCAGGTCCGGCGGTCCAGGTGCCGGCGCAGAGCCTTGCGGTGCTGGCGGAAGCGGACGTCCTGGTCTGCGGCGGCGGCACGGCGGGGATTGCCGCGGCCTGCAGCTCAGGCCGGCATGGCGCCTCCGTCATCCTGATTGAGCGCTGGCCCTGCGTCGGCGGGATGGCGACCTCAGGCCTGGTGAATTGCTGGCACCGCAGCGACCGGGAGAAAATGGTCATCTTCGGGCTGGTTGAAGAAGCAGCCGAACGTGCCCGGCAGCGCGGCTGGATCCACCAGGATGGCGGCTACCCGCGCGTGCATGAAACGCACTGGTTCGATCCGGAGGGCATGAAGATCGTTTTGCAGGACCTGCTGGACGAAGCCAAAGTCCGCACCTTCTGCTACACGGCGGCAGGCGAACCGCTGCTTCAGGAAGGAAAACTCCGGGGCGTCTTGGTGGACACCAAACAGGGCCGGCGCGCGGTCCTGGCGCGCATTGTCGTGGACGCCACGGGCGATGGCGACGTTGCCGCGAAGGCCGGCGTGCCTTATGAGTACGGCCGGACAGGGGATGGCCTGGTCCAGGGCATGACCATGATGTATCGCGTCTGCAACATAGATGAGGCCAAGGTAAAGTCCTTGACTCCAGCACAGGCCCAGGCAGTGCTCGCGGAAATGCAGGCCGCCAGCCAGCGCGGCGAACTGCCGCCGTACAACCCTTCCTTCACCCTGGGGCTGGCCCGCAACCGCTGCATCCCCAACATGTGCCCGGTCGCGGGCAACCCCTTGGACGAAGAAGAACTGACCCGGCTCACCGCCAAGGGCCGCAAGCAAGTCCACGCTTACTGGGACTGGCTGCGCACGCGCGTGCCGGGCTTGGAGAAGGTGCAGATTGAGCAAACCGGCTTCAGTCTGGGGATTCGCGAGTCCCGGCGCATTCGCGGGCTGAAGACGCTGGACCGCGAGATGGTCCTGGGCGCGGTGAAGCAGCGCGACGCCATTGGGCATGGGGTCTGGATGATTGATATTCACGATCCCAAGGGCAGCGGGTACACGACTTGGAGCGACCGCGGCGACAAGAACATGGTGCCGCGCGGACAAAGCTACCACATTCCGCTCGGCATGTGCCTCAACGCTTCCTTCCCGAACCTGGCTGTGGTGGGGCGCTGCGCGTCCTCGACTCATGAGGGACATTCCTCGGTTCGAGTTCAAACCCATTGCATGGTCATGGGCCAGGGTGTGGGCACGGCCGCGGCGCTGGCCCTGAAGGCGGGCGTGGACCTGGCGCAGGTAGACATCCCGGCCTTGCAGGCGCGCTTGCGCGAGGATGGGGTGTACATTAAGGACGTGCCGGAGAAATGATTCGCCCCTGGGAGCGCCGCTCCCCAGAGCGGCCCCCAGATTTGCCCCTGGGGACCGCGGGCGTCCCGCCCGCCCGTAGCAGGCCGGCAGCGCGCGAGGACAAAGGCGGGCGGGCGAGACGCCCGCGGTACCAAGGGGGTGTTGATTTCGTTCGCAGGCCGGTTAGTTTGCCGGAGGGGAGAGCACCTGCATGTCGCAAGCTGTAGAAGCAAACCTGCCCGCGCCGGCAGCGGCGCCGCCCGGCTCGGGCAAGTACACCGTCGGCACACTCCAGTACACCAAGCTCGGGCTTTTCCAGGTGTTCATTTGGCTGTTGTGGGGCGACTTTATCTGGACGCTGCTGGATGGGAGCGTGCCGGGCATTCTGCCTTTCAAACTCAAGGATATGGGGGCCAGCGACACCACCAACCAGATTCTCAACAGGAGTCTGGCCTGTGCGGTGGCCTTTTTGTTTGCGCCTCCGGTCAGCATGCACAGCGACCGCCATCGCGGACCTTGGGGCCGGCGCATTCCGTACCTGATGTGGTCCACGCCGTTCGTCGGGCTATTCCTGATTCTCATCGGCTACAATGACAGTCTCACCAACGTGGTCATGGGCAACGTCGAGTCCGTGTCGTTCCTGGGCTTGCAGATCGGCAGGAGCAGCATGGCGCTGCTCATCCTGGGCGCGCTGCTCCTCGGTTACGATTTCTCCAACATCTTCGTCAACACGATCTATTGGTATCTGTTCAACGACGTGGTGCCGGAGCAGCTTCTTTCGCGATTCTTCGCCCTGTTCCGGATGGTCGGGACTGCCGGAGGGGTCATCTACAGCAAATGGATCTTTCCCCATTCGCTGGACCATTTCCGCTTCGTGTTCGTGACGGCCGGCATCTGCTATGTGGTCGGCTTTCTGGTGATGTGTTTCATGGTCAAGGAGGGTGAGTATCCGCCGCCGCCGGAAAACGTGGACAAGGGCAAGGGCTTCGTCTCTGCGGCCAAGACCTACTTCAAGGAGTGTTTCACTCACAGGTTCTACTGGTACTTCTTTCTTTCCCAGACCTTCCTCTTCCTGTCCTGGCAGTCCGGCACGTTCGGCAATCTGCGCAACCGCGACTCGCTGCAACTAAACATGCAGCAATTGGGCGATCTGGGCGCCTGGACGGGCATCGTCAGCTTCGTCATCATGTACCCTTGCGCCTGGTTGGCGGACAAGTGGCACCCCGTGCGGGTCTACATCCTCCTGACCGTTGTCCACTTTTTCCAGCCCCTGGCGCAGTGCATTTGGATCTTCACGGACTTCGGCCCGGCAGGAAACCTATGGGGACAGTACGTTATCGCCATAGTTATTCTGCCCATAGGCGCGGTACAGTCTGCGGCCGAACTGCCCATGTACATGCGCCTGCTGCCCAAGGACCGCTACGGGCAGTTCTGTTCAGCCAATGCGACGATCCGTGCGTTTGCCCTGATGTTCGGGAGCGTTGCCGCGGGCCTCTTCATGGACGCCATGAGGAGATACTGCCATGTAAAGGACTGGCACTATCGCTATTACGCCGCGTGGGTGGTGTTCTGGCAGATCCCGGCCATCATCTGCCTGCTGCTGCTGTACAGAGAATGGAAGGCCCGGGGTGGCGAAAAGGGCTACACGCCGCCCGCGGCATGATGCGGTTTCATCTGGAGCAAGTCCTTCACCGCCCCGACCAGGTACAGCGAGCCAGTGACGAGGAGGACGTCATCGGCACCGACCAGGCCCCTTGCCGCCTCGAAGCCCTCCGCGCACGAAGAAAAAGCTGGCGCTGCGCTGCCCGTGTGGCCAAGCCAAAGCTGCGCCAGTTCTCCGGGATCTCTCCCGCGCGGACTGCCCGAATGTGTAAACACGACGGTCCTGACGCCCGCAGCGGCCAGGACCTGGAGCATCGCCGCGGAGTCCTTGTCTTTGGCGCAGGCGAAGAGCACCGCGGGCGTCTTCAGATGCTGCGTTACCTCGTTGAGGATGGTGCGCAACGAGTGGTCGTTGTGGGCGCCGTCAAGGATGAGGCGCGGGCCAACGGCTCGCAAGCTGGAAGCTTGTGCTGCGGGAACTTCCTCCAACCGTCCGGGCCAGTACACGTTTCGCGAGCCGTTCCGGACGGCCTCCGGGGGGATATGCTTGCCGGTGCTGTGCTTGTGGAACAGGTCCGCCAAACGCACGGCGACGGCCCAGTTCTCCACCTGATGCTTTCCGCGCAAACCCAGTTCGGCCTCAAAAACAAGGCCCTCGAACAGCCGCAAGCGCGCGTGCGGCGGCAGCCAGCGCGCCCACTCCCTCTGCCCCCTCCCGCAAGGGGAGGGGGAAACGGAGGCACACAAGTTCATATCCCGGCCGATGAACTCACAGGGCGCGCCTGCGGCGCGGGCGCATTCCTCCAGCGTCCGGGCAACTTCGCGGGCCTGCGGCGCAATAACCACGGGCACTCCCGGCTTCATGATCCCGGCCTTCTCGCCGGCGATGAGCTGGAGCGTGCTGCCGAGGATCGCTTGATGGTCGAGGCTGATGTTGGTGATGCCGCAAGCGCGCGGAGTAAGGATGTTAGTGGCGTCGAGCCGTCCGCCCATGCCGACTTCGACCACCGCCACGTCCACCTGCTGTTCCGCGAACCAGGCGAAGGCCAAGTGCGTCAGTGCCTCGAAATAGGTGGGCCGGCGTTGCCCCGGCGGCGGGCGGCGCATGGCCTCGAGCGCGGGCGTGGCTTGAGCCACCAGCCGCGCGAAATCCGCCGGCGGGATTTGTGCGCCGTTGATGCGGATGCGCTCGCGCACGTCCTGCAAGTGGGGTGAGGTGTATAAGCCGGCCCGCAGGCCCGCCGCGCTGAGGATGGCTTCCGCAAAGGCGCAAGTGGAGCCTTTGCCCTTCGTCCCGGCCACGTGGAGGCTGGGAAAAGAATCCTGCGGGTTGCCGAGCCGCGCGGCGAGCTCGCGCACGCGGTCGAGAGTGATCACCGCCTTCATGCCGGCGCCCAGCGGCTGGCGCTCAAAATTGACGAATGTGTCCAGGTAGGCAAGCGCGGCGGCGTAGTCCATTGCAACGGCCGCCTTTACCGGACGTACGGCACACCGTACAGTGTCAGGCCTGAGGGGCCGGTAGGGCGCTGCTCGAACTCCTCGGCCCGCACCATGGCGAGCGCCTTGTCCGGGTCGGGATGGGTTTCCAGGAACAAGCCGTCCACGCCCGCCGCCACGGCCGCGCGGCAGAGCATGGGCATGAACTGCCGCTCACCGCCCGAGCGCGAACCCATGCCGCCCGGCTTCTGCACGGAATGAGTGACGTCGAAGATGACGGGGTAGCCCAGCGCGCGCATCACCGGCAGGGCGCGCATATCGTTGACCAAATAGTTGTAACCGAAACACGTCCCCCGTTCAGTCAGCAGGATATCCTCGTTGTCCGTGGACTTGATCTTCTCAACCACGTTGTGCATGTCGTGAGGCGCGAGGAACTGGCCTTTCTTGACATTCACGACCCGGCCCGTGCGGCCGGCGGCGATGAGCAGGTCGGTCTGGCGGGAGAGGAAGGCGGGAATCTGCAACACGTCCACCACCTCGGCCACGGGGTCGCACTGCGCGGCTTCGTGGACGTCGGTCAGCACCGGGATCTTGAGTTCTTTCTTGATGGCCGCCAGGACCTGCAGGCCGGCCTTCATCCCGATACCGCGGAAGCTGTCCAAGGCGCTGCGGTTGGCCTTGTCCCAGGAGGCCTTGAAGATGAGGGGGAAGCCGGCGCTGGCAGCCGCCTCTTTCAGATTGCCGGCCAGCTCCATGCAGGCCGTGTCGCTCTCGATCACGCAGGGGCCGCTGATCAGCACCAGCGAATTGTCTCCGCCGATCTTCAGGCCGCCCACATCCACTTCACGAGTTTGCACAGGCATTACTCCCTATCGGTTCCCATGTTCCACAGAGTCTAGGGCAGCGGCACGCGTTTTCCAGTCCTGAGTTCTTTCACTTCAGCGGGCTCAGCGATTTTACGAATTGAGCGAAGGCCGGCGCTTCCGCTCCCGTCGTGGTGGAGTCCTGGAGCGTGACCAGGGAATGCTCCGCGGTCTGAATCAGGTACAGCACCACGCCGACCTTGAGGCCCCCTTTGGATGTCACGTCGTAATAGAGCCGCCAGGACTTGCCGGGCAAGGGCGTTTGCGCAGGCTCCCATTTCTCGTTCGCGGTTTTCGAGCCGCCGGCCTCGGCGGCTTGCCGCGCCCCAGCCAGAATCCCATCGCGCACATGCGCGCTGAACTCATGATGCAGCACACCGCTTGACACGCTGTAGCTTATCCCCGTCTTGGGATTGAAGCACAGGTAGTTCTTATCCGGCTGCGCATCGGAGGCCAGCCATTTCCATTCCGCGCCTGGCGCCGAGAGAGAGCAGTCGGCATCCGGCAGCAGCAGTTTCAGGCCGCGGAGCTTGTCCTTGGCAACCTCGGTGAAACCCTTGGGCGCGCTCTGCGCCGCGAGCGCCACACCGCACAGCAGCGGCAGCAAAGAGAAGCAACCGGCAATCAGCGCCTGCATGAACACCTGCCTTTCGGAAACGCGCAGCCGGCCACCGGCTGCCTTTGCGGTCCCGTCATTCACCGTTCGACCATATCATTATGGCAGCCGGCCGCCAGGTCAACAGTAGGACAAGCTTTCCAGCTTGTCCGCGCAAGCTGGAAAGCTTGCGCAACTGTAGGTCTGCAAGAAGCAACTTGCCAAGCGCGCGCCAGGAGCTAGAAGCACAGAGCCAAGGGCCTGGATCGTCAAGCCGCTTAACAGGGAGCCTCAGCAATGGCACTGCCTGTCCGCAGACCACCGAAGATGCCGGAACGAGGGATTCAGAAGGACGGACTGTTCGCCGGCACGGCACAGTCCGGGCCTGCCCGCAGGCAGCGCGCCCAGGTGCTGGCCGAGGAACTGCTCGACCGCGGCTGCCTGTATATCCAGAAGCAGGTTTGGGAAGAAGCCGCTGCCGAATTCCGCAAAGCCATCCAGATGGAGCCTGAGTACCCGGAAGCCTTCAGCAACCTGGGCCTGTGCCTGATCTACCTGAAGAAATACAACGAGAGCATAGAGGCGCTGCGCGAAGCGGTCAGACTTTTCCCGGGCTGGTACATCGCCGAAGCGAACCTGGGCCTGGCCTGCGCGCTCAGCGGCCGCAATGAGGACGCGGCCAAGCATTACGAAAGGTCGCTGACGGGAAAAGACCAGCCGGCGGTGTGGCTGGCCCTGGGAGACGCCTGCGCCGCGCTGGGGAAGCTGGACCGGGCCGTCGAGGCCTTCAACAAGGCGCTGGCGGGCAACCCGCGTTACAGCCTGGCCTACCAGCACCTTGGGATGCTGTATGCGCGGCTGGGCAATCTTGACGGCTCCGCCACGGCGTTGACAAAAGCCGTCGAGATTGATCCCAACCAAACCGAAGCCTTGGCCCTGCTGGGAGCTATCGCCGCCCGCAATGGGCAATTCGCCAAGGCGCGGGGCTTTTTCGAAAAGGCCGCGAGCAGCGAGAAAGTGCCCCTTGCGGCCCAGCGGGGTGCGCGCCGCCTGGCGGTTTTCCGCGAAGGACTGGAGAAGGCTTTCGGGGAGTGGAAAGCGGGCATGCCGGAGCCGCCGCCCTTGGCCATGTGCTACTACAACCTCGGCTTGGCGCAACTCAAGGCGGGGGATCAGGCCGCGGCCAAGGAGTCGTTCCGTCAGGCTTCGGTGCTGGATCCGAAGTGGGTTGAGCCGCTCCTCTGGTTCGGCTTTTTCGCGGCCCTGGACGGCGAAGCGATAGACGCGCGCAGGCAATGGGAAGCGGTGCGGAAGCTCAAGCCGGACAACGGCTTGGTACGCGAACTGCTGGGCTACCTCGCGGTGGCCATGAACCTCCAGCAAGAAGGCGAAGCCCACTTTGCCGAAGCAGCCAAGCTTGGCCGGACGGTCCCGCGCGCGCACATCTTCCCTGATCAGGAGAAGTGAACGTCCGGCATTTTGCCCAATTGCCGGACACTTTCACCACAGAGGCACAGAGACACAGAGAAGAAGTTTTGGATTTTGGAAAAGCCCCAATTCTGCTGTTCTCTGTGCCTCTGTGTCTCTGTGGTGAATAGTTCGGGTTAGATGCGTTTCCCGGCCTTTTCGGAGTGGACTCAATGGCCAAGCAGTCCCGCCCAGCCACGGCAAAACAGCTTGCACATGCGCGCCAGATAGGCGCAGCACTGGCCCAAGCCTATCCCGGCGCCAAGTGCGCGCTGCACTTCTCCAATCCGCTGGAGCTGCTCATCGCCACGATCCTGTCGGCCCAGTGTACGGACGTGCGCGTGAATCTGGTCACGCCGGCGCTCTTCACGAAATATAAGCGCGCGGCGGATTACGCCGCTGCGCCGCCGGGGGAACTGGAGAAGCTGATCCAGTCCACCGGCTTCTTCCGCAATAAAGCCAAAGCCATCCGCGCGGCGTGCCGGGACATCGCGGAGAAGTACAGCGGCGCCGTGCCTGAGACGCTGGAGCAGCTCTGCGCTCTGAGCGGCGTGGGCCGCAAGACGGCCAACGTGGTGCTCGGCAATGCGTTCGGCCGGCCGGGCGTGGTTGTAGACACGCACGTCCTGCGCGTCAGCCAGCGGCTGGGACTGACCCGCAACCGCGATCCCGAGAAGATCGAGCAGGATCTGATGCGGCTCTACCCGCCGGAGCGCTGGACGGCGTTGAGCCACGAGTTGATCTACCTGGGCCGGAGCGCCTGCAAAGCCCCCAAACCCCGGTGCTGGGAGTGCCCGCTGCGGGAAATCTGTCCGTATCCGAAGAAAACGAAGCAGTAGCTTGAATTATTCACCAAGCAGCTTCTTCAGGTGCTTCACGCTCC
>JBEKKG010000592.1:0-5259 GCA_050010835.1 Planctomycetota bacterium | reverse complement strand
TCCTCCCACTTGTAGAGCGGTTTGGCGATCAACTCAGGCACAGTCCAATGCTCCAGGTCCTCAGAGAAACAGATCCAGATGCCCGGTTGCGCAGTGCCGTAAGCAGGCCCGACGAATTGCAGCGGACGCCGCAGCAGAGCGAAGCGGCCGGCGATCTTCTCCGGAAAGAGGATCACATCGCGGTCGTCGTACTCGGCGGGTGTCGGCCAGCACTTGTGCTTCCAGTGCACGCGGTCCGTGGAAACCGCGAGGCCCGAACGTGTCTTGTTCTCGTTGGGGTTGCGGCTAAAGCCGGGATACTCGGCTTCCGACGATTCCGGCACACCCAGGCCGGTGGGGTTGCAGTTCCAGGCGTACGGGCGAAAAGCGTAGGCCATGTAATACGTGCCCTCGATCTTGACTACGCGCGGGTCCTGCACGCTGCCGAACTGGCTGCCGGCCATTTCCGGCGTGAAGACCGGCTTCTCGCTGACGTGGTTGAAATGCACGCCGTCGCGGCTCTCCAGCATCCCGATATAGCAATGGAAGGGGCGGAGTTGCCCGGCCGCGCGTTCGTACATGTAGAACTTGCCGTCGTCGTCGCGGATCACGCCGGGGTTGAAGACGCAGGCTCTGCGCCAATCGTACAGCCCCGGGGTGACTATGGGGTTCGCCGGGCAACGCTTGAATCCGAGCGCCATGGCTGAGCTGTCCTCCATCTCTCACAACTTGCGTGCGAGCAAGTACAAGCCGAAAGGCGTAAACAGGTCGCGAGTCGCGCGGGCCAGCGCCGCGGAGGTGGGCCAAGGCTGCCAGCCCAGCCGTTGCTCCAGCACGGCAAAGAAGCGCAGGGTCCGGCGCAGCCCGGCAAAACCGGCCCGTTCGACGGCCCACACCAGGGTGCGCGGAGAGAAAAAGAAAAGGTGTTGCGGAATCTGTCAACTGCTTATGTCGCGGTTCTTGCGGCCATAAGCCAGCACATTGGGCGTGGAAAGGACCAACACGCCGCCAGGGCGCAGGAGTTCGTGGGCCCGCTGGAGCGCCGCGCGCGGGTTGTGGAGATGTTCGAGCAACTGCAACATGATGATGGCATCAAACTCCGCCGGCGCGAACCGCGCCGCGTCCAGATCGCAGCAGTACAGCGCCAGGCCAAACCACTCCCTGGCCCGCGCCACACGCGGTTCTGACAGTTCCAGGCCTTCCACCTGCCAGCCGGCCGCCCGCGCGGCGTTGAGGAAGTAGCCGTCACCCGCGCCGACCTCCAGCACGCGCCCGGGAACAGGGTGATAACGCCTCAAGCGCGCCAGATGCCGCTGCGCCCGCCGTTGCTGGCGCGGGCTGCGCTCCCCTGTGGCGTCCTGATACTTGGCGTCATAGTAGGGCTTCATGGCGCCGACGCGCGGGCGCGGAGAAACGAAGACGATGCCGCACGCCTGGCATTGCCTCAACCCGCAAGGCCCCTCGGGTTGGACCGGCGCGGGCAGAGGTCCGGGAGCGTCACAGAGCGGGCAGGCGTTGAGCGTTTCCAGTGCAAGCAATTTGTCAGTCTCCGATGGCTGCATGCCTAATATACGCTGAGCACGACTGAATTCCATGCTGTTCAGCGTTCCGGTTCCAGGCTTTGTTTCCTGTGAGAGCCTTCCAGTCTGTCTGGACGGACGCGACGCCTGTCTTACTCGTCCAGGACTTCCCGCACTTTCCGTGCGAACACGCCAAGGCTGATGGGCTTCTGCAGGAAGTGCACGCTGGGCTCCCCGTGGCTCTGAGGTTTGAGCCTGGGGTCCATGTAGCCTGAAGCGAAGATGACCTTGATGTCCGGGCGCAACTCGCGGAGCTGCGCGACCAGCTCCGGGCCGCTGATCTCGGGCATGACGATATCGGTAACAAGCAAGTCAACCCCGCCCTTGTGCTGCTGGTAGGCTAATAACGCCTCTGTCCCGTGGCGGGCCCCGTACACTTTGTACCCCAGGGAGCGCAGCATCTCGCAGGCGATAACGCGGACATCCTCTTCGTCTTCCACCAACAGGAGTGTTTCGTTGCCCCCAGGCACTGGCAGCCGAGGGCGGCTGGCTGGCCACGCGACCTCACCTTTTGCCTGCGGCAGGTAGACCTTGAACGTCGTGCCCTTCCCAGGTTCGCTTTGGACTTCGATGTAACCACCGCTCTGTTTGACGATGCCGTAGACGGAGGCCAGGCCCAGGCCCGTGCCCCTTCCGACTTCCTTGGTGGTGAAGAACGGCTCGAAAAGATGCGCCTTGACGTTCTCATCCAGTCCGCAACCCGTATCTGTGACCGCGAGCATCACATAAGAACCCGGCTTGGCGCCCGGATGGCTGCTGCAATACGCCTCATCCACCAGCACGTTGGCCGTCTCGATCGCCAGCCTGCCGCCTTTGGGCATGGCGTCGCGGGCGTTGAGGACGAGATTCACCAGCACCTGCCCGATCTGCACGGGATCAGCCTTCGTATGCTTCAATGCCGGGTCAAGGACGGTCCTTAGGGTAATCTTCCCACGGATCAGCGACTCCAGCAGCTTGTTGGTGTCAGCAACGACTTCGTTAAGGTCCAACACCTTGGGCTGCAGCGTTTGGCGGCGGCTGAAAGCCAGGATCTGAGTCGTGAGCTTGGAGAGCCGGTCGCTGGTCTTGAGGATCGTCTCGACCGGCCCGCACAGTTCGCCATCCAGGGGCAAGTTCTGCAGCAGCAGTTCGGCCTGGCCGCTGATGACGAACAACATATTGTTGAATTCGTGGGCCACGCCGCCGGCCAGTTGGCCGATAGCTTCCATCTTCTGCGACTGGAGGAACTGCTCATGCGTCTTGCGTTGCGCTTCTTCAGCCCGCCTGAGTTCCGTAATATCGTGCGCGTAGATGTTCACGTATCCCGCGGTTGGGAACGGCGCCCACGCCAGCCGGAACACGCGGCCTTCACATTCGGCTTCAGTGTCCAGTCTCTGGCCAGTCCTCAAGGCCTTGGCCAGCGGGTCGCACAGTTCCTCTTCCGGCATACAGGCCCCGGCCTGACAACCCCATTTGCGCAGCAACGGCTCCGCAGGCTTGTTGGCAAAGGCTACCTTCGAGTCCAAGGTCACACGCAGAATGGGATCGGGGGCTTGTTCCGGGAAGGTTGCCAGCTTCTTAAGTTCCTCTGCCGCCCGCTCCAGCTCAGCCTCGGTATCCTGGCGCCGCAGGATTTCCCGCGCCAATTCGTCCTGCCGCTTCTGCGCTTCCAAGGCGTTGGCGTCAGCGCGGTTCCGCTCCCCCTTCAAACGCTGCATTAGCAAAATGCCAGTCGCCCCCACGAGGAGGTAAATCCCGATCTCCAGATAATCGCGCGGATCGGTCACTCCCGACTGATACCGGTGATGGACAAACAGAAAGTGCGATAGGATCCCACCCAAAAAGAGTGATAGCCAGGCGGGGCCGAAACCGGCGTACCAGGCCACAAGGAGTACGCAGATGTAGTCAATGGCGAAGGCATGCCGCCCTTGAAGCCAGGGGTCCAGCAACATCCTTGTACCCGTTGCCAGAACAACGCCCGCGACGGCCATCCCATACAGAAAGATGGGAGGGCGCGTCCGTATCTGGACTGCATCGGATTGGTGTGGTGCATTCATGTGCTTACTCCTTTCGAGTCCTTTGGCTTCGGCGCTCCGTGTGGCTGGGACGGCGTTGCCACAAGGATTAGCGTATAGTTCGGCAAATGAGGGCGTGGCAATCGGAGCGTGGTTGGCGGCAAGTTGTAGCCGCAACCGAGACCGGGGGCTTACAGGTTAAGCCGGGTATGCAGTCGCAGAATACCAGCCGTGGATCCGGAGCTTATGCTGAGCCGCGCGGCGGCTGAATCAACCGGCGTGCTGAACAACAGAAGAAGCGTGCAAGGCGCATCCGCAGTGTGCGCGTCAGATGTATCCACTTGCCCGACTTCCGGTGCGAGAGCGCGGGACGTTGATGCACCACCAGACCGAGGCGCCTTGGGTAGGCCCGGCTTCGCAGGGGCAGGATTCACATACACGCTGCTGGCGACGCAGCACGGCACATAACCGGGCGACTGTCCGGGAATACGCACGCCCGCGAACATCACGAGAGCCGCTATAATGTTGACGGATAACACTCCGTACATCTATATAATCCTCCTACTACAAAGACGCTCTGGTCTTCCGGCACTTCATTCAAAAGATTCCGTCAATCGCCCCCCCGTCTCCCCCATCATCCCCGCCGCCATCATCGTAATAATCGCCAAAGTCATCGAAATAATAGCCATCGCCGCCCGCATCCCAGTAATATGGCCAGATTATGAATACGATCAAAGGGTCGTACACAAACGACCACTGCACATCCGCGGGATTGCCCGAATTGTCTTTTACAGAGACCTCGACGGTATGGATTGCCGCGGGCACGTCCGGCGACAGCGTGTAGGTGAAGCCCGTCGCCGTGATCGCGAACGCAGGGCTCGCGGTGACATCGTTTCCATCGAATGTCACGAAGAGACTTGACCAGTCAACCCCGCTGCCGGAGTCCGAGATTTGTGCCTGGATTATGGTCCAAGGGTCGTACACAGTGGAGCCATCGGCAGGGTAAACATTTGAGATGGTTGGCGGCGTGGTATCGGTGCCGGCCGCACTGGAGCCATTGTTTGGCGGCGTGATGTCGGGGCCGACCACGATGGTTTTTGTCGCCGATGCTGTAGGAGTGTTGTAATAGGCGATGCGTTTATTGAGGGCCTGAATGCGGCTTTGGATCTTGGCGATCTTCTGCGAATTCTTATCGGCAGTGCCCGGCGCGGAGGCGCCGAACGACGAAATCTCCGTTTCAAGCTTCTTGACCTGCTTCTGCAGTGCCGCGATAATCGAGTTCCAATTGGTCCGGTAGATGCCGAACGTAAGACTCTGATATAGCAAACAGCCAACGATTTTCGGGGAACACTGGAAGCTTCCCGTGAAGACTCCCGTGGAATTCGCTATAGCCCGAACCGGAACCACCGTGCCAGCGGCCGGAAACGTCGCCTGGACACTCCGCAACGCGACGCGAGAAAGGCGGCCTTTCTTCACCACTGCAACAGAAAAATACGCCGTACCGCCAGGGCCGAGAGCGCCATCGGCAATACTGATCGTTATGTCGTATGCAGGCGCGTTGGATGCAGCGTGTGAAGCCGCCGCCAACAGGATGATAGCGCCGAAGACTCCGAAGCGTTTCATAGCCCGGCCCTCCAACAGCCCCGATGCCCCGCGAAATGCCTGCGCCTCCTATCCCTCACGGTCGCAGCCCGGCTTGAACAATT
>JBEKKG010000591.1:0-5267 GCA_050010835.1 Planctomycetota bacterium | reverse complement strand
CGCTCGCGCCGCCGCTCTCCCCACTGCGGCAACAGGGCGCCGCGCATCCCCACCGTGGACTTGCGGATGTCAATTGCCACGCTGCTGGGCGCTTTGCCTGCCAGCACCAACTCCAGGTCCGCGAGCAGGGCCTTGCAATCGCGGTAGCGGTCCGGGGGGTCCTTGGCCATCATCTTCTGGATGACATGCACCACGCCATCGGGGATGTCCTCACGAAGGTCTTGGGGATTGGGCAACTGTTCCGTGAGGTGCTTGGCAATGATCGCGCCCGCTGACTGGCCGTCGAAAGGCGTCTGGCCGGTGACCAGGTGGTACAACGTCGCTCCCAGCGAGTATATGTCCGTGCGGCCGTCAATCTCCCTGACACCCAGCGCTTGTTCGGGCGAGATGTAGTGCGGGGTGCCCAGGGCCATGCCTCTTTGCGTGTAAAACGATTGCTCCGTGCCGTAGATATCCTTTGACAGGCCCAAGTCCAGGATCTTGGCCACGAACTTTCCGGCGAGCACGTCGCGTTCTTTCTCGCGGCGCGAAGGCGGCGGCTCGGCGCCGGCCGGGGAGTACGTGACGCTTCCTTGTGCGCCGGGGTCTGCTGCTGCAGAGGGCGTTGAGGCTGCCGCTTCTTCTTCCCCTGGGGTGGGAACTTGGGGCGCCGGCGCGCGCGGGGTGCAGACAAAGATATTGGCAGGCTTGATGTCGCGGTGGATGATGCCGTGATCGTGAGCGTACTTCAGCCCGTGGACCACTTGTATGACCACTTCAACGGCCTTGTCCCATTTGATGGAGTCCTCGTGCTGGAGGATCTTCTCCAGCGCCTCGCCCTCACAATACTCCATCGCGTAGTAGTGCAGCCCCATCTCTTCGCCGACGGCGTAAGCACTGACGATGTTGGGATGTTTCAGTTTCAGCGTGGCCTGGGCCTCACGGCGGAAACGAGTCAGCAACTCGCGGTCTTCGGAGCACCTCTTGGGCAGCACCTTGACTGCCACCTGGCGGCCGGTGCTGGTGTCGTCGGCCAGATAGACCGCGCCCATCCCGCCTTCGCCAATCCTCCGCAGGAGCTTGTATACCCCCAACTGCTGGGTGGCCCGTCCTTGTCTGGCCAGGAGCTTCCGCGCCAGATTGTCACGTAAGATTCGCGGGATTGCGCCTTGCTGGACCAGCACGTCGGCGAGCGTCACGGGCTGGCCCTTCTTTGCGCTCTCGGCCTGCGCGGCCCTGGCAGCTTCAAGTTGCTCGAAGGTCACCGCACCCATGTTCTCGAGAGTGCGGGCGAAAGCTTCGTCAGACACGCCGGCTGCCATGCTTGCTTCCACCGCCTTTGTTTACTGCTTCGCCGCCGATGGGACCCCCCACTGATTAGAAGGCGCGCGTTGGCTGCGGTCAAGTCCAGGCTTGAGGCTTGTAGCGCAGGTTTCCAACCTGCCTTATCGCCGACTTCCAGTGGCAGGGCGTGGATAGCTTGGGGCGGTGCCAGAAGCAAAAGACGTTTGCGGGCTGGAAGCCCCGCGATACAGTCCCGACAGGTCGGGAGAAGTCTGCGCTACAATCAAGCCGCGCTCAATATACTCAGGCGGCGAAAGACGCGACGGGTGCAGTGGAGGCCTTGTTGCATTAAGTGACTATCTATGGAGTTAAGGGATCAACGGGTTGCCGCAGTGTTGTGGGTGCCACCTGACAATGGAAGTCCTTACAACGTAAGCGTTAGATGGGCCCAATGGTTCAGGGGTTCAAGGCTAGAACAGAAGAATTATCCAGGAATTTATGCACAATGTGCAGTTTGACACGGAATTTGCTGTTTTTCAGTGCTTGCGTCTGATTCTGAGCCGCTATAATGTTGTAATTACAGGTTTTGACTAACGCGGAGTAAAGAGAGAATGATTGACCAAGAGAACGTACCGACGGCGAACAATCAAGGAAACAACCCTAAGGCACCCGAGAGCGGCCTGTCTTCCGCAAGCGGAAGTCAGCCGACAAATATCCGCGCTGTTGAAGCGGCCTTCTCTGGCAATGGGGTTGCAAGTGATAAGCTGTCTGCGAGCGCCCAGTTGGAGGCATTGTACCAGCGTGCCGAAGACGGCGCGCCTGAGGACCTCAAGCGCCTGAGGGATTGGGCGGCACTGGTCGAACAGGAAGCCCAGTTGTTGCGCCGCCGCTCCCTCAAGCAGCAACACGATTTCAACACGCTGATCGAAATCGTAGGCCAGATCTCGGCTCGGTCGCTCGACATCAAGGCCATGGAAACCTACCTGCTGAAAACTGTTTCAGGCCATTTTGCCACCCCTAAGCTGCTGATAGTGCGCCGCGAGAAGGTTGAGGACCGCAACCTCATCTGCACCTGTTTCCAAGGCGTGAGCACCCCGAATCTGGTCCTGCCCGTTGACTCGCCCATCTCCGAGGAGGCTTTGACGCGCCGCTTCTCCTTCTCAATCAACGAACTGCCCAAGGAGGCGCCGGAAGTCCAGACCCTGGAGGAACTGGGCGTGGACCTGGTGGTGCCCCTGGCCCAAGAGGTAGAAGGCCCCGGCGCTGTGCTTGAGGGCTTGCTGCTCCTGGGGCCACGCATCGCGGGTCATTACAACGACGAGGAAATTGAATTCCTCCATGCGCTGGGCAAGATGCTGGCCATTTGTTTGCGCAACGAGGCCCTCTACCGGCGCTCGATGTTTGACGACCTCACCAGCGTCGCTTCCCGCGGCCACTTTGACGCGCGACTCAGCCATGAACTCAACCGCATTGCCACCTACGGCCACCGCAGTCTCGGCTTGGTGATGTTGGACATAGACGACTTCAAGCTTGTCAACGACCGCCACGGCCACCAGTCTGGCGACAAGGTGCTGCAAGCGCTGGCGCGGCTGCTGGGGCAGCAGGTCCGCACTGTGGATTTTGTGGCGCGCTATGGCGGCGAGGAGTTCACCATCATACTGTTGGAAATTGACCGCTCCGAAATCCTCGAGGTTGCGGAACGCTTGTGCAAAACCGTCGCGCAAATGGAAGTGCTCTCTGTCCTGGGAGAGAAGCTGCGCATCACCGCCAGTTTTGGCCTGGCTTGTTACCCGACCGATGCACTGGACAAAAGCACCCTGATACAGTTGGCCGACGAAGCCCTGTACCGCTCCAAGGCACTCGGCAAGAACCGTGTCACGTTGGTAGAACAGGGCGCGGGGAAGCACCGCACCACACTGGGGCCAAGCACCAGCAACGCGCTCTTGTTGCCGACGACTGCGAACGAGCCAGACCCCAAGAGCGGCGTTGCCGACGAGCGGACTCCACCCAGGCACAGGCCCAGTCTGTCGGCAGGCGGGTTCCCTGATGAAGTGGAGCTTATCCGCGAGCGGAGGCGTAAACTCGCCAGCGGCACCAGCAGTTCCGCTTTGCTGGCCGCTACCCCGCCGCCACCCAAGCCTAAGCCGCACCGCGCCGCGCCCGGCATTGGGACAGCGCCAACCCAGGACGCAGACGGGCAAGAGAACGAAGCCACGAAAGGCGACGAGGACGGAGCCCAGGACGAGCCCAAAGGCGGCGACAAGTGACGAGGGGCGTGGGACGAGGGATAAGGGACAAGAGATAAGGGACAGGTGGCAAGTGGCAGGTGGCAAGCGCTATGCCCGCGCGCCTGTTGTGCCACGGCATGACTCCCCTGCCTCCCATAATCCCCATCAGACCTGTCAGTGTGTGCGTTGTTTCATGGCACCTGGCACGAGTGTGTGTTGACTGTGAAACCGCCGTGCGCTGGTTCAGCCGTGTGGCTGGGCGCGCGGAGAGCGGAAGATAGAGCGCGTGTGGTTTGGGGGACTGGACTCAGATGACAGCAAACTTGAGTGTTGGCACCGTACCAAGTCTGCCGGTGAATAATCTGATACCGGCAATCACATGGCAAAGCTGCGTCGCGGCCTTGGCCGGTTTCATTCTGTTAGCGGCAATCATCACGCTTGTCCGCGCTAGAGCGGCCAGGAGATACTCATCGAAGTTGCGCTCCGATCTCCAGACCGTAGAGAGCGCGCTGCACGTGGAATTGCACTACACGATTCCCTGGGACACAGACTCAATCCTTCTGCGTTTTGCCGTTGTGTGCTACGAATTTGGCCTGGCTGCTGACGGCCATGCGGACACAATGGTCATTAACCGGGAGCCCCGTACCATCAAGGACGACACCGCTTGCCGTGCCTATCGTGAGCTGAGACTGGAGGCAGAGAGGCGCGGCTTGAGGTTGCCAGGCCCGAAGCAACTGCGAGACGGGCTGGCCTGAACTCTCCCGCATTTCTCACCGGCTTTCTTGCAGCCTGGGCGTCCCGCCCATGCGCACGGGCGAGACGCCCGTGCTACGGTGAGAAGTTCGGGCTCACACTTTGGCGAAGGCCTGTTCAAGATCTGCAACCAGGTCCTCAAGGTGTTCGATGCCGACGGAGACGCGGACCAGGTTCTGCGCAATGCCCACGGCCTGGCGCACGTCCGCGGGCATGGAGGCGTGGGTCATGGACCAAGGGTGCTCGATGAGCGACTCGACTCCGCCCAGCGACTCCGCCAGGGTGAACAGCCTGACGCCGCCCAAGAGGCGGAAGGCTTCGGCTTGTCCGCCTTTGACTCTGAACGAGAACGTGCCGCCGTAGCCGGTCATCTGCCGCTGCGCCAACCCGTGCTGCGGATGGCTCTCCAGGCCGGGGTGCAACACCCGCTCCACTTTCGGGTGCCGTTCCAACCAGCGCGCCACTCCCAGCGCGTTGCGGTTATGCGCTTCCATGCGCAGCGGCAGCGTCTTCACGCCGCGCAACACGAGGAAACAATCCTGCGGCCCCGCGCACGTGCCCATAGCGTTCTGCAGGAACTTGAGCCGTTCGGCGAGCGCCGCGTTCTTGACGATCACCGCGCCGCCCACGACGTCGGAATGGCCGTTGATGTACTTGGTCGTGGAGTGCATCACGGCATCAATGCCCAGATCGAGGGGGCGCTGAAAGTAAGGCGAAAGGAACGTATTGTCGCAGATGGTCGTGATGCCGCGCTCCCGTGCGGCGCCGGCGATGGCCTGCAGGTCGAGCAGGTTCATCAACGGGTTGGTGGGCGTTTCCGTCCAGATGGCCTTGGTGTTCGGACGGATGGCCTTGCGCAGCAGCTCGATCTCGCGCAGGTTGACGAACTCCACAGCCACGCCATGCTTCGCCACAACGTTCGTCAACAGCCGGTACGTGCCGCCATACAGGTCGTCATGGACGATCAGGTGGTCGCCGGCGCCGTAGAGCGAGAGCAGCGTCGCTTCCGCGGCCATGCCGGTG
>JBEKKG010000590.1:0-5268 GCA_050010835.1 Planctomycetota bacterium | reverse complement strand
GGGCGCCGTGCCGGGCTTGACGTGGAAATCCTTGGCGTGGCAATGGAAGGCGTAAGGCAACAGCAGCCCCACGGCCCGCGCCGGGTCTTCGTCCGCGCAGAGGAAGTTGCCGATGTCAATCAGCGCGCCGAAGTTCGGGTGCTTGACGCCGTTGACCAGTTTTTCCAAGCGGGCGCTGTCCTGGCAGAAGAAACCGTGGTTCTCCACCATGGTTTTGATGCCCAGGGTCGCCGCGAACTCGGCGACCGCGCGGCAGCCCTGGACCAGCGCCGGCAGCGCATCATCGAAGCCTCTCGCGCCCTGATGGCCGGGCGGGAAGCCCCCGGTGGCGTCGTGGCGCATGGATTGCGCACCCAGGATTTTGGCGACGCGCACTTCGTCGCGGAGCCGTTCGGCCTCGGCCTTCCAGCCGCCCGGGGCGCGGAGGAAATCGGCGCCTATGGTATAGCTGGCGACAGGGATGCCCGCGCGCTCGCAGGCAGCCAGCACCTTGGGAACGAAGGAGAGCGGGCTTTCGCCGGCGGGCATCTGGAACGTCGAGAACTCAATGACGTCGAAGCCCATTTCCCTGGCCTTCGCCGGGACATCCAGGAAATCCAGCTTGCCGTCGTGCACCAGGCGGCTGTAACTGTACGAGGACACTCCAATCTTCATGGCCCCTCCTTTGGCACAAGCAGTTCGAGGCTGGTGTTCTCTCTCTTTTTTCGTGACAGGTCAAGGGGAATTGTCAGCGAGCCGCTTTTCAGGAACAAGCTGGCTCTTGAGCCGCACGCAGTATAATGGCGGCGTTGTCTGCTGGTTCTCGGAGGACCAGCCTGCTATGCCATTCATGCGGATTACGTTCAACCTGACGGCACTCCTGTTGCTGACGTCCACCTCCTGCGCCGGCCAAAGCGCAATGCCGCCGGAGCTCATGCTCGACCTTGGCAAAGACATGAAGCTGGAACTGGTGCTGATTCCCGCCGGCAAGTTCATGATGGGCAGCCCGGAAACGGAGAAGGAGCGGGCCAATGACGAAACGCAGCACGAAGTGACGCTCAGCCAGGCGTTCTACATGGGCAAGTTTGAGGTGACGGTGGGGCAATTCGCGCGCTTCGTTGAGGCGGCGGGATACCAGACGCAGGCTGAGACAGAAGGTTTTGTGCTGGCCTGGGACGGCAAGGAGTATGCCAAATTCAAGGGCGCGAACTGGCGCAAACCGGGGTTCGAGCAGGGGCTGGATTATCCGGTCTGCGAGGTGTCTTGGAACGATGCCACGGCCTTCTGCAAATGGGCGACGGAACGTACCGCCGGCGTCCCGCCGGCCCCAATTCCTGCCGCCGAGACGGCCGCGGTACGGAAATGGGTGGTGCGCTTGCCCACGGAGGCAGAATGGGAATACGCCGCGCGCGCGGGCACAACGACGGCCTACCCCTGGGGCGAAAACCAGGACGACGGCAAGGGCTGGGGGAATTCGGTAGGCCACACGATAAAGAGACAGACCCTGAATGCCGACCACGTCTTCAACAACAACAACTCGGATGACGGCTGGGCCTTCACAGCGCCTGTGGGCAAGTTCCGCGCCAACGGGTTTGGTTTGCACGACACATTGGGCAACGTGTGGGAGTGGTGCGGCGATTGGTACGGGAACTATGCAGCCGGTGCGGCCACAGATCCCAAGGGGGCGGCGGATGGCCAGTTCCGTGTGCGCCGCGGCGGCTGTTCGGATGACGATCTGGGCAGTTGCCGTGCGGCGCGCCGCAGCGAGAGCCTCCCTGGGGGCAAGTCGGCCAATGTGGGGTTCCGGGTGGTGGTGGGGTGGGGGGCGGCAAGGACACCGTAGGCTTACCTTGGCCGCGGAAGAAGGCATCCCATTTCCGGACTTGGTCTATGGGCATGCAATTCATGCAGATTGCCGGCGGGCAACGCGGACTCTTCGTTCAGTTGGAATGGAATCCTGAAAGAGTGTATCCGGGCAAATGTCCTGCTCATGTGGCCAGACGACAGTGCCGTTCTCGACGCGCGCCTGCCTGAAGTAGGTCATGTCCCTGAGTTCCTTGAACACGCCGAAGTCAAGGAGCGGGGCACAGTCATAAACGCGGACTTCGCCATTGGCAAAGGTCAACTCCAGTTCATAGCCACACCTGGTTCTTACGCTGCGCACTCTAGGGTTCATAATTCACCGCAAGGGGTCCACCTTGAAGGGCTGCTGTCCATCCACCGCGGCATTGCTCCCTCCTTTCTTTAGCTCAGGGGGCAGCATCCTCGACCCGGAGCCAGGGCATTGTCTGCGGACAGTGCCATAAGCCGCGACCCCGATGCAGTGCCCTGTCCCCGAATTCCATTGGCGGGTGGGCGCACTGGAACTGAGGGGACTTCATACCGGACACGAAAAGGGAAATCAACTGAGTATGGGATCCCCCGAATTACAGGGCGCTGGTTCCGCATTGCAGCATCACCAAGGCGCATCAACGGCCACGCATGCTTCATGGCTTCTCACCCTGAAGGCCAAGCAGTGGCCGGATGAGCTTCACGAAGTCAGCCATTTTCTTTCGCCACTTCGCGGTTCGCCGACAAGCGTCCGGATGCGGCAGATACATGACAGGAACGCCGTTGAGGCGTTCTGGATGCTGGACATCGCCTTTGAGCAGATCGTCAGCCGTGGCATGCTCCTTCTCTGATACCGCCTGCGCGACCTCTTCACCAAGGGTCACCACCAGTTTCGGCTGGCAGAGCGCACATTCTTTCACCAGCCAAGGCAGGCTGGCCTTGGCGAGTTTGGCGTAGCTTGTGCGCAGTTGCGGAACATGAAAACCAGGGCAGGCATCACCACAGCTATCTTCATGTTCCGGTTTGTACAGGAAGACTTTCACGAGGTCCGTTATCCAACAGTCCTCGACACGCAAGCCGAGCTTGGTCAGAAGGTGATCCCGCAGCCCATCGCCGGAGACAAGCGTCCGTACCCGCTGCCCGTCGAAATACTTCTCCTCGGCAAAGGGATGCAGGTTGTCGGCCACCGGCACCAGGCGGTGTCGCCCGCGCCCCTGCTTAGACGGCCGGAACTCGAAACGTGCTGACGGGTAGGCGCCGACAATCATCAGGCCCCCGCACGCAATATGCAGCGGCGGGAGGGGGCGAATTGGGTTCCCGTCCGGGTATGTATACGGGTCCGGCACCGCAATACCGTCCGGCTCGACCTTCTCCCCCACGTCGGCAAGGTAGCACCGGAAGCAGTCCTGCTGGTAGTTACGAATGGCTGCTTCTGCGGCCGGACCTTGCGTGCTCATTCTCTTGCCCCCTTTGTGAACGCATCCTTGATCTCCGGGTTCCGCGAACCCGATCCGTAACTCGTTCCCTCCGTCAACAATTGGCCTGGCGTCCCATAGCTTCAAAGACCAAGCCGCCGCTTCAGGTCTGCCAGGCTGGTTGTGGGCGCCTTGCCCTCCGCCCGCTTTGCCTCCCGCAGCACCAATAAGTCTCGGGCATCAGCAAGCAGATCCTCCAGTTCCACAAACTCCTCGTAGGGCAAGACCACGAATTCCTTCTTGCCTTTCTTCTTGAGCACCTCTGGATGCAGCTTGAGCATGTCCGCTTCTCCTTTGCCGCTAGTAAGCATCGCGCCTATGCACCACACGATAGACCACCACAACCGGCCCCTCCAACTCAAATAGCACCCGGTAGTCGCCCACGCGCAGACGGTATTCCGGCGTGAAGTTGGTCAGGCGCTTAACATCTCCGTGCAGGTCCTCGCGCATGAAGTCCAGTTTTTCGACGATCCGCCCGGCAATCTCACGCGGCAGGTTCTTCATATCCCTCTCGGCGCGCGGTTTGAACTGGACATCGTAGTGCATCAGCCAACCCTCAACTCAAAGGGAGTTGAATTCCTCGAAGGTGAGACCCATCTCCCTCACAATCGCCCGCTATGTTGATTGGTTTGTAAACGGCCCTCCCCCTGCCCCCTCCCGCAAGGGGAGGGGGAGAACAACAGCTACTTCCCCGCCGTCACCTGCCCCCCCGCCGCACCCGCCGGTTCCACCGACGTCCGCGAGTCCTCACCCGCCGGGCTGACCACCCTGAATCCCACATTGTAGACCGGCTGGAAAGACTGGTAGGCCAGGCGGAATGCCGAGCGCGCGCGGTACGGCCTGTCGGCCCAGGAGCCCCCCCGCGCGACTTTCAGGCCTTCGGACTTCAGGTCGTTCCTGCCGTCGCTATCGTTATACGGGTAGGGTTTGAACGTGCTGCGGGTCCACTGCCACACGTTGCCGTGCATGTCCTGGAGGCCCCAGGGGTTGGGCTTGTACTTGCCGACGGTGGCCTGAATCTTCTCGCCGTCATTGAAGCGGGAGTCCCTGGGCATGAAGTCCTGGAATATCGCGTTGGGGTTCTTGACAGGCTGGGGATTGACGCCGTCCACGGCGAGCAGCTTGATCGAAGCGTCGGCCAGGTTCGCGTACGGGGAAAAGTCCGTATCCAGACCGCCGTAGAAGAACGGCGTATTCGTGCCGGCGCGGCAGGCCCACTCCCACTGCGCTTCCGTGGGCAGCGTGAAGGGCCGGCCCGCCTTCTGCGACAACCACGTGCAGAACTGCACGGCTTGAACCCAGGTCACGCGAATCACGGGTTGGTCCGGGAGATTGGCCGGGTAGCCGGGTGTGGTGTGGTCCTTGTGCTGCTGGTCCATGTAGCCGCTGTTATGCTGCGCATCGAACTGGTTGTATTGCCGGTTGTTCAGTTCCGTGACACCCATATAGAAAGGCTTGTCTACCTTGACGCGGCAGAGCGGCCTTTCGTCGCTATAGCCATCGTTGCTGCCCATGACGAATTCGCCGGCGGGGATCAGCGCCATTTCCATCTTCACGCCATCCCCCAGGTCAATCGTCTGGCGTGTCTGAGTCCCCGCGGCCTTCTGCCGTTTCTCCGCCTCAGCGGCGTCGAAGGGCCAGCTTGGGCAGGCGAGCTCGTCTTTCTTCACGGCAGGCAGGGGCTCGGGCTTGGCAAACTGCACAGGCTCATGCTTGATGTCGGGGATGGTCTCAGGGTCCTCGGGACGGAAGGCATACTTCGTGCGCATCTCCAGGCGGCGCTGATGATAGTTGCCTGGAATCTGGCGGTGTTCCGTCCAGGTGCCGTGGTCGGGCACGTTCTGGTCAATCCAGGTGGCGAGGCGGTCCCAAGCCTCGGCGTCCAGCTTGACGTTGTAGTGGCCCTTTTCGAGCATCTGCACCAACTCGCTGGTGCTGATGTGGAACTCCATCGGCTCCTGGATGTGGTCGTCGCTCTCCGGGC
>JBEKKG010000589.1:0-5273 GCA_050010835.1 Planctomycetota bacterium | reverse complement strand
CGCGCAGTGCGGCCAGGGGCACTTCGCCCCGCGCGGGGCGCGGCGCGGCTGCCGCGGGCTTGCTGTGCGCCCCGCTCCGCCAGTCGTTGCCGAGGAAGTTGTAATTATCCAGGAAGGCCCGCTGCTCCTCGGTGTCCGCGGTGCCGGCCACGGCCTCGTCCAGTTCCTTCTGGCGCTTGCCCACTTTAGACTGGACCTCCACAGACCGCTGCTGCATCATTGCGTTCGACCGGATCTGGCCGTAGAGATCCAGGGCGCCGATGCGTTTGAGTTCTTCCGGCACTTCGAGTTGTCCGACGTTCTGCAAAATGGCGGCGTTGTCGTTAAGCTCCTGGCTCTTGAGCACCACACTGCGCAGGGCCTTGCGCTTCAGTGCCGGGTTATCGCTTTTGTCTGCAACTTCCATCAGGCTGGCGAGGTCCTCGATATTCGACTTCACTTTCGCGGCGACCAGGACGCTGCTCGCCACGTCCTTGACGTTGCCCCCTGAGCGCCAGGCTTCGTATTCTTCCGGGACGAAGACCCGCCAGTTGGTCTCGACGACCGGCTGCTCGATCAGCACCTTGGGCGCGCGGGGCGTGTAGCGTCTGAGTGCCGCGGGCAATTCCAGCCGCGCGCTCTCGTAGACCAGCGTGATCTCGATGGGCAGGTCGGTCAGCCCCAGGCGCTGAATGGGGATCAACAGCACTTGGCTGGCGCCTTCTTTGTGGCTGACTGTCACAGGCTGGCCGCCCACCAGTACGCCCCAGAGCACGGCGTCCGGCGGCAGCTCCACCGGCAGGAACTGCAAGGAACGGTTGCGGACGGTGTAGGTGGCCGACGAGCGCACCCCGCCGTCCCCGGCAATCACGGTCTTGATGACCGCCAGCGCGATCTCGACCGCCTGGCCCGCCTCAATCTTCAAGTCGGGTTGGCGCAGTGTCAGCGACCAGTCGCGCTCGGCAGCAAAAACGTGCGTCAGCGCGGCGCTCGAAACTCGCTCCGGCACGAAGGGCAGTTCCTCGGTCTTCAGCGGTTTGTTCAGGCCTTTCTTTGCGGCCACGTCAACCAGCCCGCGTTCGAGCTGGAGCAGGCCGACGTAGTGGTCCACCTGCTGCAGCTCGCGGTTCTCAATGACGACCGGCCCCACGAACACATCCTGCCCGGGAGCGCGGGTCAGACGGTACGCCAGGTCAATGAGCTGTTCGCCGGTGACAGGCGACTGCAGAATCGCCGTGACCAACTGTCCGCCGGGCTGCTCGGCGACCTCGCGGCCGCGCAGGTTGCGTGCCGCCAGGCTGACCAGCCGCGCGCCCGCCGGCAGCCGCAGGGCAAAGCGCTCCAGCCCGGCCTGTTCGATGCGCAAACGGCAGCGCGCATTGACCTGCACGTGGTCTTCGGCCGCGTGCACGAAACTCACCACCGTCGCCGCGGCGAGGCTGCCGCGCCTGGTGACCTCGAGGGCCAGCTTGCTGCCGGGCTTGAGCGAGCGGTAGGCGAATTGATACTCCTCTTTCGCTTCCAGGCTCACCCACGCCGGCGCGCGGTCCAGCGGCAGGCCCTGCATGGTCGTGGCCGCGCCCTGGGACAAAGCGAGCGACTGGTCGGCAGCGAGAATCCAATCCACCGTCTCCGTGGTCTTGGCGTCGCCCAGCGCACGGGGCTGCGGCAGTTCCAGCTCCAGCGGCTTGCCCGGCGGTAAGGCCAGCACTTGCTCCGCAGACCAGATTACCTCGGTGCCCGTCGCCGCGCGCGCGGTGAAGTAGACCACCAGCCGCTTGGCGCCCGCGCCTTCCAGAATCTCCCAACTGCGCAGCGCGTTGCAACGGCACGTGCGCACCTCCCAGCCCGCGGGCAGTTCCACCTCGTGCCGCAGCGGCGTCCGGCCGGTGCAGGTGTAGCGCGAGCGCACGCACGCCAGCAGGCGGTCGGGTTTGATGACGCCCACAATCTGCGTTTCTATGGCCACTTGCGCCGGATCAATTTCGGCGCCTACCAGATGCTTGAGCGGCGGTTCGAGCCAGCGGTAGATGCGGTCCGGGAGATCCGCCGCGGGCAGGCTGAAGACCGCGGCCAATTCCTGGCTCGAAGCCCGCTTGAGGCCCTCCAGCGACTGCGCGGTGAAATGGCGGCCCTGGCCGTGCTGCAAGCCGATGAAACCCTCCTGGCGTGTGGCGTTCTCCAGCACCAGGAACGCCACCTGTGCGCCCGCACCGCTCAGCGGCGCCCAGCCGTGTACTTGCACGAGCGCCTGGTTGGCGGGCTTCTGGAACCACAAGCGCAGCCGGCGGTCCGCGCCTTCCCCGGCCACGGCCCATTCCGCCAGGTCGGCGGCAGTGACGGCCGCAATCTCCCAGTTGCCGAGCACGTGGTAGACAAGCTGGTCCACGCCGCTGCCGTCAATCGTGATCTTGTCCGCGTAGAAGACGCCATAGCCACCGGCCTTCAATTGAAGCTGCGAGTAACTTAGCGCGGCTATCTGCGAGACGCCCTTGCCGCGAATGTCGGGCGACTGCCAGGCCAAAGAAACTGCGCCGGCGCTGCCGCCCAGGTCCATCTCGCAGCGCTGCGTCTTGCCGGCAGCGTCTTTCTCGATCCACGTTCCCGAAGGCAGGGCCTTGGTGTCCAGTTCCACGTTTGCGGGCAGCACCACAGCCAGCCGCACCGCCGGACCGCCCACGAGCTTGGCCTGAAGCTGCGCCCTCCCGGTGCTCAAGGCCAGCGGCCCTTCGAGTTCCATTTCGAACTTGTGCTTGCCCGCGCCCTGCAGTTCAACAAAAGGCACGCCCTCCTTGTTGTGGGCGAAGCTGGCAGGCTGGCCGTCAATGGCCAGCGAGACGAGCTGGCTGGGGCCGAAGTCCAAAGGCACCATGACCCAGCCTTTGGGTTCGTACGTGGCCACATCCAGCGTGCCCTTGCAGCGGTAGGTTTTCTCCGCCACAGCCAGTTCATAGAAGGCGTTGCCGAACGCCAGCGGAATGGGAGTGGGCGGCGTCAGGACCTCGATCTCAGCCACGTTGAAACAGCCATCGGGGCCGGAGTCGTACGTGCCTGTCAGACGCACGGCCCTGAGTTTCTGCGGTGCGAGCTTCACGGTCTGCCAGCCCTGGTAATAACCTTGCGTGCGGTCGGCGACAGTGATGAAGGTCGTGCCGTCCGTGGAGACTTCCAGCTTGTAGCGCGAAAACCGTTCCGGCGATTGACAGAGCAGGATCCGCACCATGTCCACCTCTGGGTCCTTGAACAGCTCGACGACAAATTGCTGGCCCTTCTGCCACAGCGCGGACGCATAAGCGTTGGTCGCGCCGTCAATGAGCCGTTCGGGATTGGTCCCGCCGGAAGCCTTGCCGCCCGCGCTGGCCAGGGCCACGTTCTTGCGGTCCTCCATATTGGGAGCGTCGGCGGGCTGCGCTTGTGTTTCAGGGTGCGCCCGCGCCATGAGGTCCAGGAAGACCGTCTTGGGCACGTAGACCTTCGTCTGTTTTGGCGCCGCGTCCGTGGCGGGCACCTGGTCCTTAGGATACGGGATCAAGACCTGATCGCCTTCGCCTGCCGCTGCGTTCCCCTGGCAGAAGAGGACCAGCATGGCGAGCAGCAGCGCGCGCAAATGTACCGCGGGCGTCCCGCCCGCATGCGTCCTCGCGCTCTGCCAGCCTGCCACGTGCGGGCGAGACGCCCGCGGTACGTTTGCAGGTGCTTGCGCCAAAGGCGTAAACTGGAATAGCCAGGGGCGAAGCCCCTGGTAAGAGGATCCAACGTTGGGTGAAAGCCCCCACGGGGCGCGCTGACTACGGGTCCAGTGGCGGACATTCCAAGGCTCCCCCTTGTGTACCACCGCCATGTCTGCTAATTTGCGCTTCCAGTAGGGCTTCCGGCTCTCGCAGACCCCAACCACAATCATCCCAACCACAAATATCAGAAAGCCCGCAAGGACCAGCAGGCAGATACAAGTCAGACCTTCGCAGAAGGGCACCGCGAGCAGCGGCGACTGCCAGTTCAGCGCGGGCGGCAGAACCGTCCCCAGGCCCAAGCCCCAAACGACATAGCGCAGCAAAGCGCGCTTGGAGGGGCGGCGCGCCAGCCACAGGCCAATGGCCACCGCAATTAGGAAGACCGCGCGCGCTGCAAATGTGAAGTACGCTGCGCTGTGGTAGGCCAGCACGGCGCGGGCCGAGCCGCCCAGTTTGCCGGCTTTCAGCAACGCGCCCTCGGGAATGGCCGCCGCGCCGATGGGGGATTCCCTTGCCGCGCCGGCGCGCGCGGCCACTTCCTGGGCGATCAACTGCCGGGACTGTTGGCCCGCCTGTGGTTGAGCGCGGGTTTGTTCTTGCGGGACGGCGCGTTGGTTCCGCGGCGCAAACTGGAGATGCACCAGCGCGGGCGGTTCCAAAGCTTCCCAAGCAGTCCAGTGCGGCCGGCGCCACTCGAAGAGACTGCCGAAGAAGCTGAGGGCGAAGTAAGACCGCGGCGCGGGTGTTTCAGGATCTACGTTGCCGCCGCGCAAGACCACATTGTAATCGGGCGGGTAATAGATCCGCCAATCCGTCACGCCCACCGGCACATCCAACAGCTCCGGCGCAATTTCCTCCCAGGAGCCGAACTGGCCCAAGGCCTCACGGCGGCATTCGTAAGCCCACTCGACCCGCACGCCGCTGCTCGGCGGCAGCGGCACGCGAATGACGCCCGGCGCGGTGCCCTGCACAGGCCGCACCGCCTGATCGCCCACACAGAACGCCACCAGTTTGGCGCCCTCGGGGAGCTTGATGGAGAGCAGTTCTTTCCGCGTGCTCAGGTTGGGCAGGACTACGTGCGTGCGCGCCACGCCGGAGGTATCGAGCACCGTGTCCAGCTCCAGCGCGCCGGGCACGCTGTTCAGCGTGGGCGAACGTTCCAGCAAGCGCGTGCGATAAGTCCCCGGCGCGCCACCCAGGTCAAAGGTGTAGGCGAAGAGCGCGCGCCCGGCACTGAATGACGGCGCGAACTCAGGCGTGTCTTCCAGGGCCGCTTCGCGCAGGCCCGGGCCTTTGTCAACCTTCAGCTCGACTACTCCCGCACTCTGGAAAACAATGCGCCTGCGGCTGTCGAAGTTGCCGGCCAGGCGGATGTCGGGGACGGGCATGTCCGCGCCGGCGGCCAGCGGCGCGCGGTATTCGATGCGCAACATGCGCACGCCTTGCCACGGCTCGTTGAAGCGCACGCGCCGCTGTCCCGGCTCGGTGCCCGCAACGACCTCCTTGATGCCCGGGCCGGCGATGTAGAGCGGGTCCTTGGCTTCCGGCGGGAGGTTGAGCGTG
>JBEKKG010000588.1:0-5273 GCA_050010835.1 Planctomycetota bacterium | reverse complement strand
TCATGGAAGATCGTCATAGAGAGGCACGTCCATCTCACGGTGCCGGGCGGGCGGGCTGGACGCGGTGGCGGAGGGGGCCGTCGTTCCCCAACACTGGGCCAGCCGAGTGTGCTCTGCCCTATCACTTGAAGCATCCGCAACAAGCGGCCCGAGCGCATCAGCCGTCCGGTACCGGGCGGTCCGGACCTTGAGGTCGCGGTCGCAGGACGGCAAGATATACAGCTGCCATGAGTCAGCGCCCAGGGCCGCTGAGAATTCGTTTTGACGCCGCCCCGTACACGATGGACGGATGGACCATCCTGCGCTTGCCTGAGAGGGCGAGCCGGAAACTGTCGTCGCGCGGGCAGGTGGCCGTACAAGGAACGATCAATGGTCATGGATTCCAGACGGTGTTGGAACCAGACGGCTATTCCGGCCACTGGATGACGATTGACAGAAGGCTGCAGCGAACCGCTGCCCTCAGCGCGGGTGACCCCGCCACCCTCGAAATTGAGCCACTCAAAGACTGGCCGGAGCCGCACGTGCCACAGGATCTTGAGACAGCCCTGGCAGCTGCACCTCAGACGATCCAAGACCTATGGAGAGACATCACCCCGATGGCGCGCTGGGAATGGGTTCGCTGGGTCAATGCCACCCAGAACCCGGAGACGCGCATGGCTCTTATCAACACTGAAACGACCGCTCCAACACCCGCTCCCACCGCTGCCGCCGGCGAGGCGCCCGCGGGGGACGACCTGGCCCTGGTCCAGACGTTGCGCCAAGGCCGCGAGGCCCTGCGGGCGGAGATGGGCAAGATCATCGTGGGCCAGCAGGAGATCGTGGACAGCATCCTGATGGCGCTTTTTTGCCGCGGCCATGCGCTGATTGTCGGCGTGCCCGGCCTGGCCAAGACGCTGATGGTCCGCACGCTCTCGAAGATCCTGGAACTGAGCTTCAACCGCGTGCAGTTCACGCCGGACCTGATGCCCAGCGACATCATCGGCACCGACGTGATCGAGGAAGACCAGCAGACCCGCGTGCGCTCCTTCCGCTTCATCAAAGGCCCCGTCTTCGCCAACCTGATCCTGGCCGATGAGATCAACCGCACGCCGCCGAAGACCCAGGCCGCGCTGCTGGAGGCGATGGAAGAGCACCGCGTCACCGCGGGCGGGCAGACGTACGTGCTGCCGGAGCCGTTCTTCGTGCTGGCCACGCAGAACCCCATCGAGCAGGAGGGCACGTATCCGCTGCCCGAGGCGCAGCTCGACCGCTTCATGTTCGAGATCCGCATTGACTATCCGAAGAAGGAGGAGGAAGTGCAGATCGTGCGCGAGACCACGGCGCTGCAAGACGTCTCGCTGCGGCCGGTGCTGAGTTCCGCGCAGGTCCTGGAGATTCAGAAGGTCGTGCGGAAGATTCCGGTGAGCGAGGCCGTGATCCGCTATGCGGTGGATCTCGTGGACGCCACCCGGCCCAAGGGCGCCGCGGCGCCGGACTTTGTGAAGATGTGGGTGCGCTGGGGCGCGGGGCCGCGCGCCAGCCAGTTCCTGGTGCTGGCGGCCAAAGCCCGCGCGGCCATCCGCGGCAACTTCGCCGCCTCGGTCACCGACGTGGAAGCCGTGGCCCCGCTGGTCATGCGCCACCGCATCGTGACCAATTTCCACGCCGAGAGCGAAGGCGTGACGGGGGACGAGATCGTCAGGAAACTGCTGGAGCAGGTGAAGAAGCCCTCCTGATTGCGGATTGCGGATTTCGGATTGCGGATTGAACAACTACTCACCACAGAGACACAGAGGCACAGAGAACAGCAGAACCTGGGCTTTTCAAAAATCCAGAAGTCTTTCTCTGTGTTTCTGTGGTGAAGAGCCCAGGCCAAACGCCTTGTGCTACTGTTGATCCCGGCTTGGGGCACCTTCGGGATCGGGCGGCTTTCGCTGTGCCGCACCTCCGCGCCGTTTAGCCGCCGCCTGGTGCAGAATGTACTCGATCTGCCCGTTGACGCTGCGAAACTCGGCCGCCGCCCAGGCCTCAAGTTCGCTCCAGAGGGCGGGGTCAATGCGCAATAAGAAACTCTTCTTCGCCGCCATGAAATCGTAAGCCCAAAATATTCCGCCCTTTCAGGGCTTGCTCTGTTCTTGCATCCCCAACCGGGGGCGTTGCCCCCGGCTGTTCTATTTTGGCCCCTTCGGGGCGCTCGCCCCTTTTCCCTCGTCCCTCACCCCTCGTCCCTCTTCCCTCGCCCCTCAGTACAGCGTTCCCGTGTTGATGACCGGCTTGGCTTCGGTCTCGCCGCAGAGCACCACCAGCAGGTTGCCGACCATCGCGGCTTTGCGTTCCTCATCCAGCTCAATGACCTTATGTTCGGACAGGTCCTTGAGCGCCATCTCAATCATGCTCACCGCGGCATGCACGATTATCTTGCGCGCGGCGATGACGGCCTCGGCCTGCTGGCGGCGCAGCATGGCTTGAGCGATCTCCGGCGCGTAGGCCAGGTGCGTGAGGCGCGCCTCATCCACGTGCACGCCGGCCTTGCCCAGCCGCTCCTGGAGTTCCTTCTGGAGGGCCACGCAGATTTCATCCACATTGCCGCGCAGGGTGAGTTCGTCGCCCTCGCCGTGGTCATAGGGGTATGAATTGGCCAGGTGCCGCACCGCCGACTCGCTCTGGATCTTCACGTATCTCTCGTAGTCGTTCACATCGAAAAGCGCCTCAGCGGTATCCTCAACGTGCCAGACCACGACCGCGCCGATCTCGATGGGATTGCCGCGCTTGTCGTTGACCTTGAGCCGCTCGCCTTCCAGGTTCCGCGCGCGCAGCGAGAGCTTGAGCTTGGACATGAACGGGTTGGTCCAGTGAAAGCCGCTGTCGCGCACCGTGCCGCGATAGTGGCCGAAGAGAAGCAACACGCGGGCCTCGTTCGGTTGCAGAGTGAAGAAGCCGAGGACGGTCAAACCGGCGGCGAGATAGGCCAGAACCGCAACAATAATCCCAGCCACGAAGTCCGCAATGGGCGCGTGGGCCTGCGCCGCCTGGTCAATTTGAATGCCTGACCAGATGTTCAAAGCCACACCTCCCAGTAACAGCACGAACGGCACGGGCAGCATCAGCCACCCGCTAGTGGTTTGAATCGTGTTTTCCTTGCTCATGTCCCCCTCCTTTCCAAAGTCTTAGCCTTCATCCGCTCGTTCAGCGCCTCGGCCAGTTCCCGCGGCGCATCCGTTCCGATGCGGGCTTTTCTGCCGTCCTTCAGGACAATCTCCACGGCGTCAAAACCGGATACGTTGTAGACCCAACCGGCCCAAGTTCTGTGAATGCCCCAGCCGTGCAGCCACGAATTGCGCACGACCTGGCACGAAACCAGCTCGCTCAGCGGGTACTTCTTCCGGAGCAGTCCCGGCCCGAAGCTGATCATGATTTCCTGTTCGGTCACTATCACGGTGAGCGAGTGAAACAGCAGCAGACATGCCAGCATGATGAACAGCACCGCGCAAGTAATGCTGAACACTGCCGGGACAAAATGCACAGTGAAAAACATCAGGAAGCCAAAGTCCAGAATCGCGAAGCCTCCAAGCAGCCAGCGCGTCAACGTTCCGGGTTGGGTGTGACGGTACAGTTCAGCGGCCATGATCCACCTCCTTCAAAGCTCTCACCTCCTCATATTACCATGATATTATAACAATATCAAGAGAAAAAACGAAGATTCCGTGAGTCCCCGGTCCCGCCGGCACTCACTGAAGCGCGTCGAGGCAATCCACAGGCATGGGCTTGGCGCCACTGCGCACTACCAGCGCATGGAAGCCGTCCGGCAGGTCTTCGCGGGAGAGAAGCACCGCCGAGGGCTGCGCTTCCGCTGCGTGAAGGTCAAGGTCTTCAAGCGGCTGGCCGTTGAGTTCCACTGTGCAGCGGTCGTAGTCCTGACACTTCGGCAGCCACAGCCGGAAGCCGCGGCCCCGGAAGTTCCATTTGATGCGTTCGCCTTGCCGCGTGCAGACTACGCCGGTGTGGAAACGGAAGAGCGGCGAGCGCGCGCCGGCTTTGCGGCAGGCGCCCTCGTTGACACCCGCGCCCAGCAGCGCCTCGCTGGCCAGCCAGGTCCAGACAGCGCGTCCGGGCACACCAGTGACGGCGAAGCGCTCAACGGCCAGGTTCGTGCCCGGCTCCAACAGCAGGCCCAGCGGGCCTTCGCTTGCGGCCCCCTTAGGGGCCGGCGGGACGCCGGCGCTCCCAGCCACAGCGCCCTGCCAGGCGCGTGCGCCGTCCAGAACGATCTCCAGTGCGCCGTCGTCACCCAGCGCCAGGTTCACGGTCCGCTTCTCCGCCTGCGGGCACGCGCCCTGCGCCAGGACTTGTGGCGCGCCGCTTTCTCCGGCCCGCAGCAGCCGCCAAGCCGCGGGCGTCAGTTCCAGGCCCCAATGGCGCGTCCAGGAAAGCGGATCCGGCTTGCCATCGGCCCGGCCTGCGTTCCCTAGCGGCGCCTGATAGCCCCAGACGATCCGCGCCGCAGCGCCGTGCAGAGTCAGCTCAGCATCCAGCTTGAACGCGCGGTAGGCGGTGCGGGTGAGCGTCAGGCTGGGGCCGGAGTGCGCGCTGATGACAAAGCCGCGTTCCCGCAACGGCTGGTCCCACTTGCGGGAGGCGACGTTAATTGTGCCCACGCCGCCAGGCCAGTTGCGGGAAGGGAAGAGCACATTAAGGTTGCCGGCCGCGTCCACGGCGCCGGAGAAGGTCTGCCCCCAGATGCCGAAGCCTTCATGCGGCGCCCAGGCGGCGTGCCAGGCTGAGCCATGCTGGTAGAGTTCCCAAGCGCCGGGCTGGTGTGCGTCCTCAAGCTTCGCCCGGAGAATGACCTGGAAGTTCCGATTGGCGCCGACCGACGTCAGCGGGTTGTAGACGTAACCCTCATGCACGAACGCGGGGAAACCCTCGACGGGCGACGGATAGAACCCGCCGCCTTCCAGCCCTATGACCAGCACCGGCGCGGACCAGGGGCCGAGCGGGTCTTTGGCGGTCATGGCAAGCTGGCCCCAGGCGAAATACGGGCCGGAGTCCACGAGCGTCAGAGCCAGCCAGTCATTGGCGCGCTTGTGCAACGATGTGCCGTAAGGCCGGCGGTACTTGGTCGCGTTGGGGAACGCGCGCTGGAATTCGCTGGTGCGGATGATGGGTCGGCCCGCGCGGTGAAAGGGACCTTCGGGCTGTTCGGCCCAGGCATAGCCCGCGCCGCCGTCGGCGCCGTCGCGCGGCGCGAACGCGGTGGCCCAGGTGGAGTTGTCCGTGCCCCAGTCGTAAGCCAT
>JBEKKG010000587.1:0-5296 GCA_050010835.1 Planctomycetota bacterium | reverse complement strand
GACGGCTCGCTGGCCGTAGCCGGGCTGGAGTCCGGCGAAGTGAAAGCCTTCGCGCCGGACGGCGCGCTGAAATGGACTTTCGACACCAAATGTGTCGAGCCGCTCGTGGCTTCGTCCGGGGCCAACGGCACGCTCGTCGCAACAAGTGTGGGCGAATTGGTTTTGCTGGACGCGAACGGCAAAGAGACGCGGCGCACGGACGTCGCGGCGGCTGCGGACAAAGAGAAGCACGCGCTGGATTTCGGGGACAGACAAGCGACCTCCAAACAGCCGGGGATTTCGGGGACAGACAACCGATTTCCAAACAGCCGGAAATCGGTGTCAGTCCCCGAAATCCCGGCGCCGCCTGAGTACCGCGATTGCGGCACGCTCGCTCTGGCGCAGAAGCTTCTCGCGGCCAAGCAGATCGCCACCTGGCAGCCGCAAGGCGAGGGCAAGGCAGCGGGCGGCCTGACTTTCTATTCCGTCAGTGCGGCCCTGACGCTTTCCGCTGCCGAGGAAAAGGAATGCTTCCTGCGCCTCGTCTACCGCCGGCCGGCGGACAACAAGGCGCTCACGGTTTCTACCTCGGGCAGCGACGGCAAGGAGACGTTCGAACTGGACCTGCCCACTCCCGAGTACCGCGTCGTTTGCATTCCGATCCGCGGCCCGAAGGCGGCGGCGACGGTCACGCCCACCGGAGCCGTGGGCGTGGCGGAGTTTTCACTTTGGAGCATCCGCTGGCCTGGGCCGAACCTGGCTTTTGTGAAACAACCGGGCCTCTCTTCTATGGAAGGCAACGCCCTCGATGAGCCGGCTGCAAAACCCGGGGCGAAGGACGAGCTGGAACTTGAGGACGGCAAGGCCGCGGCCGGCGCCATGAAGGACTGCAAAATCTGGTGGCCCAACCCCGACGTGGACAAGGTTGCGGGCCAGTGGCTCAAGCCGAAGGTCTCCGGCCTGGTTATGGTGGACGGCAAGCGCTTCGGCAACGGCAAAGTCCCGCCGTGGGCCGGCGACTGCGCCAGCATGGGTGGCAACTTCGCGGGCGCGTGGTTCACGCTGGACTTCGGCAAGCCCGCGCAGTTTTCACTGGCGGCGACGTACGAGCGGGCCAACAAGCAGTCGCAGGTGAGCCGCAGCCTGGCGCTGCTTTCCAACTTCGACGGCGAGAACAGCCACGTCCTGGCCGGCGCCGTGGAGAACGATCAGTTCTGGCGGCTCTTTGCGCTGCCGCAGCCGGCGCAGGTGAAGGTGCTCGGGGTGCTTTCCTACAACGGAGGGCAGACGGGGCTGAGCGAGGTCGAGATGTACAAGTGAGAAAAACAGAATTGCAAATTGAAAATTGAAAATTGCAAATTGAAAATTGCCCGCCAACGCGCGCAGTCCAATTTGCTCCCGATCCATCGGGATTCAATTTTCAATTCCGTTGTCGTTAACACAAGCACCGTCTTTACCCGCCCGTTTGCTTCAGCCCCCGGACGTGTCTTCCAATGTGTCTCTTCAGCACCGCCACGTACGTCGCCGCTTCCCGGTTGAGCAGGCTGAGCAGCCGCCCGCGGTACTTCTTCTCTCCGCCTTCCTCATAAGTGAGCACCGTGCCGAAAGTGACGTGCAGAATCTGGCGGCCAGCGTTCTCGTTGAGGTACACGCGCTCCAGTCCTGCATCGTCAAGCTGTTCGGGCGCGGGCACGTCTTTCAGCACGGCCGAGACGTGGTAGGTCCGCTTGTCGTTCTCGTAATGGCCGCGGCAGAAGCCGGCGAGTTCGCGGAAGAACGGCGCATCGCGGCGCGCCACGACGCGCAGCGCTTCCAGGTAGCTCGTGCCCGCCGTCTTGACATGGAACCAGCCGTGGGTGACGCGGGCCACAATGGGATAGATGCTGAACTTGTCGCTGCCCGAGTGGATGCTCATTTTGTACGGGCCATAGTGCTGAGCGACGGCGCAATGCTGCGCGAAGCTGTCCTCGAAGGCCTGCAGGCTGCCCTTGTAGTCAATGCCTTTCTCAAAATCGCCCACGAAGCGCGGGGCCAGGCTGTGAATTTTCACGCCGCGCTCCTTCAACTCATGGATGATGAAAAGGTGTTCGGCCACGCTGGTCGGCAGGGCCGTTTCGTCCACGGAGAGCTCGATTTCATGTTCCGGCACGCGGGCGGCGATGTGGCGCGCCATCTTCTCGACGTGCGCCACGGCGCGGCCGTATTTCACGGCGGCGCACAGCAGCGCCGGTTCGTCGAACGTGATCCGCACCGCGCCGGCGGCAAAGGTTTGCCCAACGTACTTCTTGCGCCACTCGGCGGCCCCGGGCACGCCGTCAGCAATCAGTTTCTCGAACTTGGCGCTGAGTTGCGCCGGCTCAGCCCCGGCGACCGTGTCGTCCACGTGCGGCGAAGGGTCAATCGTGAACAGATTGAAGCCCGCCGCGGCGGTGAGGTCCACGTCCTCGGGCGTCTTGAGGTGGTCGGCGTCGCTGCCGAAGCCCTTTTCGTAGCCGCTCTGGAAGACGCCGAACGTGGCTTCGTCCATGACCTGCTGGGCCGAGCGGCCCGTGCGCTGCATCTCGCGGATGGACTGCTGGGCCAGCACGAGGAAAAACCCGCTCTTCTTCGCGGCTTCAATGTGTCCCGGCGTGCCCAGACCCAGGCGGTCGCCCAGTCCCACCGAAGGCCGGCTGCCCGGCAGGCGCACACGCAGATATGGCACCCAGGACCGCAGCGCCGCCATATTTTCCTTGTCCGCGGGGCACAAGGACAAGGGTGCGCCGCCAAGCTGCGCAGCGGTCCCCTTAAGCGCTTCGAGCGCGCCGCAGGCCAGGATCAGGCGCTGTTCTCCCTGGCGCGCAGCGCCAACCAGCCCGCCCGCAACGGCGCAGAGGCTTTGCGGGTAAACTGTCAACGTGGGCAAGGCGCCTTGCAGGGCTTTGTTGACGGCCTTGCGTGCCATGGGAAAGAGGCGCTGGCCCGGTGAACCGGCGGCGCCGAAGTACTTCGTGAGTGCTTTAGGCATGAGTTCCCTTCCTATTTGCGTTCATCTGCGTGCATCTGCGGTTCCAAACCAAGCGCGATTATGGCGCGAGCGCCGTCAAATGCAAGGCAAGCGAAACCTGTTGTTGACGGCAGCGCCTGAAGAGTGGAACTTGTTGGCGGGCAGGCTGGAAGCCTGCGCTACATGCGGGCCGGAAGCCTGCGCTACAAACGCAAGCTGGAAGCTTGCGCTACAGGGAGGATGGGTTGAGTTCCAGCAGCACGCAAACAGTCACTTGCCCAAGCTGCCGGCAGCAGCAAAGTTTCGTCTTGTGGCAGTCCATCAACGTCACCCTGGCGCCCAGCCTCAAAGAGAAGCTGAAGAGCGGGGAATTGACCACCTTCGAGTGCCAGCGCTGCGGACGCAAGACCGAAGTCCTCTACTCGCTGCTGTACCACGATATGGCCAAGCGCCTCATGATCTGGCTGCTCCCCGAAGGGCAGTTGCCGTCGGGCTTGGGCGACGGCCTGCCGAACCAACAACTCCCGGGCTACCTCCTGCGCATGGTGCGCACCCGGAACGAGCTGGTCGAGAAGCTGAATGTCCTCGACGCGGGCCTGGACGACCGCATTGTGGCCGTGATCAAGCTGCTGCTGTGCGCCCGGCTGGAGCGCGATCACGGCATTGAGAATCCGCTGCTGCTCTTCGACGAACGCATTTCGCGGCCCGGCGGCGAGAGCGAACTTCATTTCGCCTGGCTGGGCGAAGCGAAAGTCCAGGGCGTTGCTGTGGCGACTGAACTCTACGAATCGCTGAGCGCGGAACTGAAGGCGGCGCTGCAAGGCGCGCTGGGCCACCAGGATACCTGGCTGCGCACCGAACAGCACTACGCGGCGAAGCTGCTGGCGCAGAGAAAATAGGAATTTGCGATTTTTGATTTTCGATTTTCGATTGGCTCCAACACCGTGAATGGTTACGAAAATTGAAGATCGAAAATTGAAAATCGAAAATCCCCCTACCACCACGGCGGGCGGATCAACTGCGGGCCTTCCTGGAGCTTCTGTTTCTGCGCGCGTTCCGCGCGGCGGCGCATGATGGGATCGTCCAAGGTGTAGACGACTTCCTGGTTGCCATGTTTGAGCACCAGTTCGAGAATCCGCCCGTCCGGGGCCAGGAGCATGCGGCAGGGCAGCAGGGCGCTGTCAGTGTTGGCGACGTAAAGTTGGGGCACCTCCAGGTTCGCGGCTTTCAGGCGGCGCTGCTGCCGTGCGGTGAGGGCCGGGCCGCGCTCCGGCTGGATGTCGAACCGCACCACGTCACTGCGGTTCTGGCGGAGAAGGAACAAAGCCGCTTTCTGGGAAACAAACGGCGGAGGTAGGACAGGCGTCCCCGCCTGTCCCGCCTCGACGGGCCGGCCGGGGACAGGCGGGGACGCCTGTCCTACCCCGGGCAAAGGAAAACGATAGGCCAGCGCCGCGAGATGTTCCAGGCGGTTGAAGTCATAGAAGAACGTCCCGCCCGACAGCTCGCGGGCGAAGGTCCGCGTCCGCGGGCGCGGGACCACGGGAGGGGCTTCCGCGGCCTTGGCGTCCTCATCGCTGATGGGCACGCGCTTGAGCGGGTCCTGCCAGCCGCCGTCTTCCGGGGTTGCTTCGGGCGCGGCTGCTTTCGGGGCGGGCGCGGCCGCGGCGGCGAGTTCAGGCTTGCTATACAGAGACACTTCCACTTGGCCCTGGTTCAGTCTGGCCTCAACTTTGTAGGAGGCTTTGACATCGGTGGTCTCGTCGCCCTCGGCCAGGTATGACACAGGCCGCCAGTCGCGGTCGAAGTACGTGACGGCCGTTTCGTGGCGCACGGTGCCGCGCCCGCCCAGGTTGACCTTGGCCCTGGCGACAAAGGGCTCCCCGGCGCCGCCCGCGGCATGCTCGAAGCACACGCTCACGCGCCCCAGTTCCTCCGTGCCGATGCGCACCGTGTAGACCAGATCCAGGCCGAGCCCGTAAGGGAAAGTCTTGTGCGGCAGTTCCGGCGGACGCATCACCAGCGGCCGCACCAGCGCCAGTTCTGCCAGGCTGGCGCGCTCGGTCACAGGGGCTTCGCCGGGCGCGAGGCCGGGTTCGGTGTCCTGGAGCTTCATCATCAGGCTGCTGCGTTTGTCGAACCACATCTCCTGCCGCGCCTGCAACCCTTCGTCCGACTGCGTGCTCAGGGTGCGGACGTCGTAACGCGCGCAATCGTAGTTGGCGTCCTTGATGGGGACCACCTGGCTGCCCAGCGGCCTGGCCGTGAGCACCACAAAGGTCATCGTGTGCGGGATGAAGATGGAGAAGTTTATCGGCTTGGACTTCTTCT
>JBEKKG010000586.1:0-5298 GCA_050010835.1 Planctomycetota bacterium | reverse complement strand
ACTCCTCCAGCACCGTGCGGCCGTCGTGGAACTGCATCAGGTCCTGCGTGAACGTGCCGGCGCGCAGTTGCGGGGCCAGCCGCAGATTGCCCGCGGTCGGGGCCAGTTCGCCGAGCAGAGTTTTGACCAGTGTGGTCTTGCCCGCGCCGTTGGCGCCGACGATGCCCAGCTTCTCGCCGCGCCACAGCTCGAAACTCAAGTCCGCGAAAAGCGTCCGCTCGCCCAGCGTCACGCCCAGCCCGGAGACGCTCAAGACCGTGTCCGCGTGCGTCTTCCCGCCTCGAAGCTTCACGTTGAAGGAGCGCTGCTCCCGCGGCGCCTCGATCTTCTCGCGCCGCTCCAGCCTCTTCAGCCGCCCCTTGGCCTCGCGCGAACGCTGGCCCGCCATGTGGCGGCGGATGAAGTCCATCTCCTTGGCCAGAAAGCGCGCTTCCAGGCCGGCCTCGCGCCGCAGGCTCTTCAGCCGCTCGGCCTTCACCGTGATGAACTGCGTGTAGTTGCCGTTCGTCACCGTGACCTGGCCATTTTCCAGCTCCGCCACCCGCGTCGCGACGGCATCCAGGAAGGCGCGGTCGTGGCTGACCACGACGAACGTCCGGGCCGCTTCGAGCAGCGCTTCCTGCAGCCACTCGATCCCGGCGATGTCGAGGTGGTTGGTGGGCTCGTCGAGCAGCAGCACGTCGAACGGCGACGCCAGGGCCTTGGCCAGCGCCAGCCGCGTGCTCTCCCCGCCCGACAGGTCTCCGCAGCGGCGCGCCAGCAGCGCGCCGTCCAGGCCCAGGGTCTGCAAGGCCAGCGTCAGCCGGCGCTCGCGGTTCTCGCCGGACATGGCGGTGAAGAGCGCTTCATCCCGCGCAAAAGCCGCACGCTCCGCGCCGCTCAGCTCGTGGTCCGGCGCGGCGGAAATTCTGTGATGCCACTCCGCCAGGCGCCGCTCCAGTTCCTCCAGGTCCGCCAGGGCGAGGCGCGCTTCTTCCAGGACCGTGCGTTCCTCGTCGAAAGCGGGCTTCTGGTCAATCCAGGCCAGTTTGACGTCGCGCGCGTAATGCCTCTCGCCGCGGTCGGGTTCCTCGCGGCCCAGCAGGATGTTGAGCAGCGTGGTCTTGCCGCAGCCGTTGCGGCCGATGAGGCCCAGCCTGTCGCCGTGTTCCAACGCCAGGGACGCGCCCTTCAGCACCGTGCGCGGGCCGAAGGACTTTTCTATGTTGGAAAGGGACAAAAGGGCCATAACCCGAAATCCGAAACTCGAAAAAAAAGCCGTTCACTCAGTCCACTCTGTCCATTGTGTCCATAGTGTCCATTGTGTCCATTGTGTCCATTCTTCATTGTTCATTGTTTCTGTCATCCAACCGCTTCAACGCAAATTCCGCCAGCGCGCGGATCGTGGCCTCCGGGTCATCGAGCGCCTTGTGCAGCGCCGCGCGGCTGGCGGGCGTGTCAATCCTCCCCAGAAGATGCAGCGCGCGCGCGCGCGCATTCTTGTCCGCGCCGTTCAGGTCCTGCTGCAAAGCCGAGACGGCGGCGCCGGCATGCTGCGCCAGCGCATCGGCTGCTACGGTCTGGAACATGGCTTCGTCATTGCGGAATGTTTTCAGCAGCATTTCCAGAGCGCCCGGCGCCCTGGAGAACGCCAGGGCTTCAAAGCCGCTGCGCTGATCAAGGTAGGCCGTGGACTGGCAGAGCTTGAGGAGCAGCCTGGTGTGTTCCGGCAGGCCGGCGATGGCCATAGCCCGCAACCAGAGCACTTCGGGCCGCACCAGCAGTTCCGCCGCCTCGGCCGCCGCTTGGCAGGCCTCCACGTCGCCGATGTTGCCCAGCGCCTCCGCGGCGGCGCTGCGCACGTCTTCGTCCTCGTCGCGCAGCAATTCCACGAGCTTCTTGATGGCGGCAACGGAACGGCGCTTGCCCAGGGCCGCGGCGCAGTAAAAGCGCACGACGTTGGCGCGGTCGCTCAGGCCTATCACCAGGTGGCCGCGCGTGTCCGCGTCGGCGCCCACTTCGGGCCGTTGGGCGAACAGGTACGCCCCGGCGTAGCGCGGCCCTGAGTTGGACATGTCCAACAAAGCGTTCAGCAACTGAGCGTCCGCGGGTTTCAAGAGCGGTTCGAGGGCGCGGGACAGCCCCTGCCAATCGTAGCGGTCGGTCTTCTCCAGCCCCTTTGCAATGGCGGCGGCCCCGGACGCCGCCCGCCGCACCGAGAGCGCCCGCGCGGCTGTCTCTCGTGCGCGCCGGTCAGTGGATTCCTCGACCACCTTGGCCAGCAAAGCCGTGCTGTCGCTGCGGGCGCAGAGCGCGGGCACGGCGGCGGCAAAGAGCGCGTATTCATCGCTGGGCTTGGGTGTGGTGAAGAGATCCTGGTCCGCCGGCAAAGCGGCCAGGCCCGCCGTGACCACCGTCTCCAGAAAGGCGAGGCTTGCCGGCTCGCGGTCGCTCAGCCCCAGGCTGATGACGCCCAGGCGCCGCCAGACGAGATCCGCGCTCGCGCCTTCGCCACGCAGCCAGTCCACAAGCACCGCGGGTCCACTGCGGGCCGCGCCCGCGGCCTCAGCGCTGCGCAACGTGGCCAGCGCCACCAAGGCCAGCGCACGGCACAAGGGCGGCTCAGGCTCGGTCCCTTTGGACACCAACACCTTCTGGAGTTCCGGCGCCAGCGCGGCCTCGCCGCCGAACCAGCCCAAGAGGCCATAGGCGCGATTGCGCTGCCGGCCGTGAGTTACAAGTATTCTCCAGAACGAGTCCGCCGGGCCGCGTTCGCCGTGGAGCACGGCAAAAGCGGCGGCCGAACGGCGGCTGTCGTCGCTGAGCAGGCAGCCTTCGAGTTGCTTGGCGCGCACGGCCGGCTCGGCCTCGGCCCAGATGCGCGGCAAGACGGTGGCTGTGGAAAACCTGAGAGGCTGGAACGCTCCCTTGGAGCTTTCCCACCAGCCCCGCAAATGTTTGCGCGCCGTGAGCTGGTCGCTTAACGGCTCGGCGATGGAGAAGCCCAGCGTCCGGGCGCTCAGCGCATAGAGCGCCTTGGCGGCCTCCTGGCTTTCGTAGCCGCTGGCGTACTGCACGGCGTCGAGCAGCGCGTCCAGGCCGTCCGTCCGGCCCAGGCGCCCGCAAGCCGCCTGCGCGGCGCGCCGGCTGCTGCCGTCCTCACAGGCCAGCACGCCGCGCAGCAGGGGCCACAGCGCGCCTTGCAGGCGCGGATGCGCCGCGGCCAGGCGCACCAGGCCGTCCAAGGCATCGCGGCGCTCAACCTGGCCCTCGCGCCCGAGACGTTCGAGCAGGAAAGGCACGGCCAGGCTTGAGTTCCAGCCAGCCAGATCGCTGGCCGTGAAAAACGAGGTTTCACTTTTGAGCAGCAGCGGCGCGGCGGACACCAGTGCAATCTCGCCCGGCGCCAAGCGGATGGTGTCGGCGATGGCGCGGCGCTCATAAGTGTCGTCCGCCTGGGCCAGCGCGCGCGCGGCGGTCTCAACCAGGCCGCGCTTGGTGTCTTCGCCGAAGACCTGGCTGTACTGCCCCCACCACTTGCGGAACTCGTCCGTATCGCGAAAAGGAAGCAGCGTCACCCGCTGAAGCTCCAGCTCCGCGGCTGAGTGCCAATCGTAAACCCGGTCTTCGGCCAGCTCCAGGAGCGCCGGGATTTGCGCCCGCTGCGCGATCGCGGCGAAAACATGCAGGGCTTCGCGGGCCAGGTTTTCGTTCTTGCAGCGCGCCAGGTCGAGCAGGGGCCGGACAAGCGCTTCGGGTTCCAGGAGCGGGCCGGCTTCGGCGGCGAACTTCAGGATCTCCAGCGCCACAGCCGTGGTCTTGTCTTTGCCCGCGCCGGAATCCTTCGCGGCTGCGGCGCCCGCATCCTTAGCTGCGGCCGCGCCAATCGCTTCCGCATTACGACGCACCCAAGCGAGCAAGGCGGCCAGCGATTCGGTGTCGCGCAACCTGGCCAGCACGCGCGCCGCTTCGCGCGCCACGGTCGCTTTCTCGTCCTTGAGCAGGCCGCGAAGGACGGCGAGCGCCTGGGCTGAGCCGGCCTGGCCGAGGGCTTCGACGGCCGTGAGGCGCATCTTCAGGAGCTTGTCCTTGGCCGCCTCGGCCAGCAGGTCCACCTGGCGCGCGTCGTGGAGGGCGCCTGCCAGGGCCACGGCGAGACAGCGCGGCTCGATGTCCCCACTTTCCCACAGGCCGCGCACGAAGCCGGCGGCGCGTTCGGGCGGCTGGCCGGCGGCATTGAATTCCACGAGCAAGGCCAGCGCGTCTTCCAGCACGGCTTTCTTGAGGGGCACGCGGAAAGGCGGATCGCCCAGGGTGAGCAGCGCGCCGTCGGGCTGGACGCTCAAGCGCGGCGCCGCCGGAGTGAGCGGGGCATAGACATCGGTTCGTCCGGTGCGCGAGAGGAACAGGATAAAACGCTGGCCAGTCTGGAAACCCCTGTGGGCGACGTCCCAGTTGTAGCTGTTGTAGCCCTCCAACTCTAAAACGTTCGGCGCGCTGCCCTTGAGGAACTTGTGCGCCTGGGCCACGGCCCGGAAAGCCCCGCCGGCAATGATCTCAACTTCCGCGATTACGTCCGCCGCTTGGACCGACACCTCGAAACCGGGATCGGGCGGGGGTTCGGGCGGGACCGCGTAGGCCGCGTGGGCGCTGCGGAAGAGGGCGCAGGCCAGAAGGACAGCAAGCAGAGTGCCGGCACGGTTTTTCATGGGGAGCTGTCCTGGATATGCAGCGTGACCCCAATGCCCTTGTGGTTGTGCCACGGATGTGGCCGGGCCGGCCGTTTGGCCCGGCCTCATCCGTGCTCCCCGCGGCTGGCACGGATGAGGCCGCGCCGAAATGGGCGCTAACTGGAGACGATGGCGCAAACCGGCGCGGCCACATCCGTGGCACAAGCAGTTCATCATGGCAGCCCGCTCCTCTTGCGCAGGAACCATTCCACGCACAGCAGCGCGATGATGGCCCCGAAGATCCAGGGCTTGTCCCAGAGGTCGTTGTCGCGGTGCCTTTCGATGACGTGTGTGGCTTGGCGGAGATACTCGGGCAGTTTGGCGGCACGCTCCAGCGGCAGGTACTCGCCGCCGGTCTTCTTGGCCAGGCCTTTGAGCAGCTCGACGTTCTGGCTGAGTTGTTTCATCTCCGCCGTGGCCGGGCGCACCTGCAGGATCATCTTGTCGCGGCCGAGTTCCTCGCGGCCCTTGAGCGTGGCCACGGCTTCCAGCTCGTAGCGGCCCACGGCCCCCAGGTCCTCCTGGCCCAGCTTGCGCTCGTAGATGCCCGGCTCCTCATAGCGCGGGAAGACGCTGAGGCTCCGCGTGT
>JBEKKG010000585.1:0-5307 GCA_050010835.1 Planctomycetota bacterium | reverse complement strand
GCTGCGCCCAGCTCCCGCTGGGCTTGCCCCCGGCTACAATCCGCCGTCCCTCCGGGACGAAACTGCGTGCACTACAAAGGCAAGGCTCAGGCAAAGCCCGGTAACGTTGCTACAGTCTCGATTATTCTGGGTTATTCTGGGGACATCTCATTTATCTGCACAAACTGTTTCGAGCCAAGGGCACCACCCCGAAGACCCTACACCTTCCGGCCAAAGTTAAGAGATAAATAGGGTGTCCCCAGAACTCACCGCAACATGGGTAACACGATCAGCACCTCTCCCTTGTTGAGGGGACGGTCGGGGTCCGGCGGTGACAGAAGTTCGCCCTTCGCGGTCTCAATGGCGATCACCTGCACGGAGTGCCTCCGCCGGAAATCGGACTGGCGGAGCGACTTACCCACCGCCTCCTCCGGTACGTTCATGCGCCGCACTTGTTCACCCTGCGGATCGGGGAACTCTGAGAGCAGCGCGGCCAGCAGGGCCTCCTGGTTCAGTGACGCGAAACCCGCGTGCTCCCGCAACAACTGCTCGCGCTGGCCGGACAGGTGCTGCCGGAGGAACTGCAGGATTTCCCTGCACGTCAGCATGCCGGCGAAATCGGCGTTCGCGCCTTGGACAACCGGCAGCGCATCCAGGTTGTGCCGACGGAAAATGTCCAGCGTGCCGTAAAGGTCATCGTCCGGGTAGAGGACCGCCGGCGCCGGCCGCAGGATGTCCGCAGCCACGATGGCCCCTTGCGCTATGCCCAGATCCACCACGCGCGAAATGTCCGCGGTCGAGATCACGCCGGCCAGCCGCTGGCCTTCGACCACGGCAAACTCGGGCCGCGCCCCCTCCGGCAGCATGGCCAGCAACTGCGGGAGACTGGTCCCAGGTTGGACGACAAACGGCCAGACCGTTTTCGCCACGTCGCGCACACGGGCATTCTCCAACACGGTAACCAGCGTCTCCCCCGCGTGCGCGGGCGACTCCATCGGACCACCCACCTGCTCCGGGTACACGCCCCACCACCGCCCCGCCACGTACGCCACCACGCTCACCAGCATCAGCGGCACAATGAGACCGTAGCTCCCCGTCATCTCCATCACCATGACGATTGCCGCCAAGGGCGTGCGCAGCGCCGCCGAAAGCACCCCCGCCATACCCACAGCGATGAGCGATTCACGAAGTTCCTCCGGGAATGTCCCGGGAAAGAAGGCCGTCAAGAACGCACCGGTGAGCGCGCCGGTGACACCGCCCATGAAGATTACGGGGCCGAAAAGACCTCCAGCGGTGTCGGCGCCGACCATTGCGCCCGTCGCCAGACACTTCGCCACAATCACCAGACCGAAGATCAGAGTCCAGCCCGGCCACGAGTGCAGTCCCGCCGATGTGCCGTCCAGAGCCTGCTGCACGAACTGGTACCGCGAATCCATCACCTGCGGAAACGCACAAGCGATCCCCCCCACTACCACACCCGCGAGGGCGGGAGCCAGCCAGCGTGGCAGCCTGCGCGCGCGCACCAACCGCTGTGTCGCCGCGATGCAGTAGTAGAACAGGATGCCGGCTGCGGCGCAAAGCAAGGCCAGCGCGGCATACGCCGCCAATTCGATAGGCTTCGTGAACGCCAGTCCGTCAGCTCCGTGCAGCAGCCGCGAGCCCTGCCCGCCGAAGACCCTGAAGGTGGAAAAGCTGACCACAGAGGCTATGAGCGCGGGCATCAGTGCGTCGGCCTCGATCTCCGGCTCCCGGTACAGCACCGTGGTGGCGAAGATGGCCCCGCCCAGCGGGCACTGGAAGATCGCACCCACCCCCGCCGCACAGCCGGCGATGAGGAACAGCCGCCGTTGTCGCGGTGTCATGCCCAGCCAGCCGGCGTACGAGGTGCCGATCGCGGCACCCAACACCGCAATGACGGCCTCCTTGCCGACGGATCCTCCCAGCGAGATTACAGCCAGCGCCGCGAACGCCTTGAGCACCGAATCGCGCAGCGACAACTCGGCGCCTAAGTGGTGGAAAGCATCAACCAACACCGCGGTGCCGTGCGCCCGTGTTGGCCGGCAGAACAGCCCTACGAGCAGCCCTGAGATCAACCCGCCCAAGGCGGGGTAGAGCAACACGAGCCAGTTGAAGCGGAGAATCCCGGCCCCGCCGGGGTTAGCAACGCTGCCGATTATGGTGCGGGTGCCCATCTGCAGGGCCGTTTCCAAGCCGCGGGCTGCCAGGCCGCATGTGACGCCCACCGCGACACTGAGTAGTGTCATCCGTCCCAGATTAGAGCCTTTGCGCACTAAGCCGCTGACCGCGTTCCCGGCCTGGGGAGAAAGCAGAGCTTGCATCATGCCGCCATGCCTCGGGAAGGAAGCGGCGGAGAAGCCCGCTCTTGCGATACGATCATTGATTCCATTCCACCTGACACACATCAAGAGACGTCCACCCCACGGCGGAATCGCAGCCAGAAACGCCGCGTGGTGACTCGCACTTCTTATACCACTTGACCATGATGCGTCCAGTCGCCGCTCCGCGAGTTGCGCCTGGACATCAAGGGGAATTCTGGGACAGGGCACTGCAACGGGGGCGCGGCCGGTGGCCATCGCCGACCCTTTCCCCGGCCACCCGCCCGAGAAAGAACAGGTTTGCCATTCACTTGTCTGCCGAGCCAGACTGCCCTGCTTTGCCCCACGCCGATTTCAGTTCGTAGACCGTCATTGACAGTATCTTCGGACTGCCGCCAGCGGCGAACAATTCCAGGCCCGCATCCTCCGGTTTGGCCAGGAAACACGAACTCATACTTACCTTGCCGTCATTCGCAAAGACCTCAATGGATGTGCGATCCACGAGTATGCGCAAGGTTATCTGGCCATTTGGGGCGTCTGTCCGAGCTTCCTTCCCAAGGCAGGCCAGCGTCCCTTTCACTGAGGAGTAGGTTACCGCTGCGCCTCTGCACTTGATGCCAAACTCTTTGGCGCCGGCGAGGTCCGCCTGCAACTGGATGTCGAAAAGGTCGCCGGAAACGTCTTTGAGAAGGTTCTCGCCTGGTTTGACGGCTTGGTCCTTCCAGGCGTGCTTCTTGCCATAGAGGCTCTCGATCTCTGCGGCCGGCAGCCTGCAGATCCTAAGCCCCTCGGGGAACGAGCGCAGGGTCAGTAGTTTCGGGGACGTTCACGAAACAATCTTGAGGCGCGGGGTGGAGAGATACGGTGACAGAGATACGGTGACAGACCACCTCTGGGACCGCGAAAAATGGAGAGATACGGTGACAGACCACCTCTGGGACCGCGAAAAATGACCGCGTTTGTTTGCGGGTGTGGCCGTAAACGCGGCCCTGTCCCGCGGTTTGCCATTGTGTGTCGTTGAGCCGAAAACGGACGCACTCGTTGCTCCAGGTTCGGTTCAGATAATCGCGCAGCTCGAAGTTATCCTCTTCCGCGGCTGCGGCCGCGCCCAGGACAGAGACCAGCGCCAGAATCGCGCGCGAGCATATTTTCAGAAGCTTTGCCATAGGCGCCCCCAGCTTGCCCTGTATCCCCCGGAACATACACCGAACGTACAGCCGTTTATCCCTCGCCGGGGTTGTTGTCGCGCGTGAAGTAGTTGATGTAGTCGTCACTGCGGAACGGCGAGGCCGGCAGTCCCTCTTTGTTGTACAGATTGCAGTCCGGATTGCGTTCCCAACCATAACGGACCGCCACTGCTTGCGCTACCTTGTCGTTCTTGACGACCACTTCGTCACCCGCAATGGCGACCTCGGCGCGGACCCATTTCTTGTCGGCTCCGCAGAGCAGGAAGCCGGTCAGTGTGCCGCCTTTCACGCTCAAACCGCCGCCCACGTGCGTGAAGGAGACGGTGGCCTTGCCGCCCTCGAACTTCGCCGCCTTGAAGATAGGGCCGGAGTATTCGATCTTTTCGCCGTAGGCGATACCGCGCGCGGCGAGGGCCAGCCTTTGGCCACAGGGCTTCTTGTTTGGGAAGTGGACATCAGTGCCGTCGTTAAGATCAACGGTGACGACCAACGCGGTGTTGGGGACCGCCTGCACGACCTTGAGCTGTGACTCCCGCAAGGCACAGTCCTTGCCCTCCCAGGGCTCGGGTTTCTTCTGCTGGAAATTGGTCAGTTGGCAGACCAGGAAGGGGAAATCGCCCTGGCCCCACTGTTTGCGCCAATCGGCGATCAACGCGCTGAGCAGCTTGCGGTAAGTGACGGGGAAGTCGCGGTTGCCCTCGCCCTGGAACCACAGCGCGCCCTGGATGCCGTACCCGGCGACGGGCGCGAGCAGGCTGTTCCAATGAATGGCAATGTCATCTTTGTTGTGCTTGCTCACGTCTGCCAGCAGTTGCTGGTCCGCGTCCAACGCGGCCTTGCTTATGAAAGCCTGGCACAGGGCCCCGTTGACTGCGGTCTCGATTATGCCGACCGGGCTCTTCGAATGCTGCTGCAGCTCGACAGCGAAAAAGAAGGCCACCGCGGACCAGGAGCCGCAGGTCTGCGGCGAGCAGACCACCCATTTGCTGCCATTGGTGTAACGAATCTGCGGGAAGTTTGCCTGGCCCATCTCCGCTGGCGCATTGGCGGCCCGATTGAGCGGGAACTTCATGTTGGACTGTCCGGAAGCCAGCCAGACTTCGCCAACCAGGACGTCTTTGACGGCCAGCGTATTCGTCGCCGAGACTCTCAACTCGAATGGCCCGCCGGGCTTCATGGCATCCAGTCTGACCGTCCACTTGCCGTCCTTGTCCGCGGCCGCGGTCTTTTTCTGATCATTGATGGCGACGGCCACCTGCTCGCCAGGAGCGGCAGTGCCAAAGATGGGTGTGGCCATGTTGGCCTGCAACACCATGTGATCGGAGAAGACTTGCGGCAGCACGGCCGCAGCGCGCACGCTTCCGGCAAAAAGCCAGCAGAATGCCAGCGTCTTAAGAGCGGTTCCCATTCCCACAGCGCCTCCATCCAAGAACGCCAGCATCGAGCCAGGGGATGCCAGCAGGAAGTTTTTTCATGCTTGGGCCTCCAGTCGAGCCGTTCGCACAAGGGGCAGCGTAAACTGCGAGCCGAACCGGGCAAGCAGCAATGCGAGTTGCCGCCGGCACGCTGCCATCGGCCGGCGGCGCCGGTCAGGGCTGGGCGCCCGGTTCGGTCTTGGCGGCGGCGCTGCAGAGTTCCGGCCGTCTCGCCGACGCTGTCGCGCAGTTGCGGGCGACGTGCGCGGCGAGGTGGGCCGGGCGCGGGGAGCGGGGAGCGGGATGCGGGGGGCGGGGCACGGGATACGCGCCCCGAACCCCGATCCCCGATCCCCGATCCTCGAACCCCGAGTTAAGATCCCCAGGGTA
>JBEKKG010000584.1:0-5317 GCA_050010835.1 Planctomycetota bacterium | reverse complement strand
CGGTGCGGCTTTACGAGCGGTTGGGATTTCAGACCTTCCGCACGTTCGGAGCTTTTGTTTGGGATCGTCCCGGGCCGTTCAGCGGCGCTTTCCCGGCCGCTCCGTCCCCCGGGCCTTGAGCAGGTCTTTCAACTCACCCATGAACTCGCGGATGTCCTCGCGGTTCAGATTGGGCAGGTCCACGACCGTGACCCGGTCGCGCGGCAGGCCCTGGCGGGCCAGTGTCTTGCTGAGCAGGGCCTCGAAGAGCGCCTTCGGATACAACGGCTGCCAGTGCGGCCCGTAGGGGAAGAGCACCAGCCGGGAGCGCGCCGTGCCGGCCAGGATGCGCGCCAGCGTGTGCAACTGTTCGGGAATCAGCTTGTTCATGTTGGCCGGGGCCACGAGCAAAACTTCGCCGGGCGACGCGCCCAGATGCGCCCGCGTCACGCTCATTTTGCCAATGCCGGTCTCCGTGCCGTAACTGAAGCAATGCGCGGAGCCCCGCAGTTTCGCCAGCTTCTCGGTATAGTGCGCCGGCGCGTCGGGGGCGGGGTCGCTGAGTTCCCCGGAGATATAGTAGTCCATGTGCCGCAGGCCGCTGGTGGTGACAGAGCCTGGCCCGGCCGCCTGGATGCGCGCCAGGCGGAACGCGGCCAGGATCGTCACCAGATTGGCCACGGCAGTTACGTTCGTGGCGAAGTAAAGTATGTCCAGGTTGTCCCTGCGAATCAGCTCCACCGCTTCCGCCACGGAACCAGGCAAGTTCCTGAAGCCTGCCGCACGGCCGCGGCAGTAGTCTTCCAGACGCTTCGTGGGGCTGGCGAACACCGAATAGAGGCACACCTCAAAGCCGCTGCCGATGTTTTCATAGACAGGCAGGGAAGCGAAAGTCTCGGCGTTCGCATGGAACGCGTTCGCCAGTATCCCCAGCCGGAGCGGCGCGTTCTTGATGCGGGCTGGGAACTCGTAATCCAGGTCCTTGCAGCACACGCGGGCGCCGAGCTCGAGAATCTCGCCGCGCTGCCTGTAGACCTCCCTCAGATTCCTGCGCGTGAAGTAGAACGGCAGGAAGTTGCCGGATTCCATGAACAGCCTGGCCGCCTCCCTGCGGACATCCGCCTGCGGCGCGGTCTTGACAATTTTGCAAAGCTGCTCGACCACCTTGGCCAGGGAATCCGCACAGGCGTCAACTTCCCCAAGCTCCTGAAACACTGCCGGAGGGGACAGCAGTTGGGAAACATAATCCGCAAACATCCAGGCGGGAGCGCCCGCCAGGTCCGGCTCCAGTCCCAGCAAGTACGGCCGGCGATAGAGCAGCGCGGCCAGGACGGCCTGCTGGGCCCGCGGATCGCTCAAAGGTCTTTTGTAGTCCTTGGCAAGCGTCTCAAGAAGGCTGGAGTTGGCCGGAGTCAAGGGGCAGTCCTGGACGCCGGAGGCCCGCAGTAGTTTGTACTCTTTGCTCATGTCCTCGAGGTAGTGCTTGCCCAACTTGTGGGGCTTCAGCTTGAGCCAGCGTTGAACGAAAGCATCTCTTTCCGCGGCAAGCTGGGCCATGTCAGGAGCCAGGGCGGCCGGCGCGGACACGGCTTGGGCTGCCGGGGCCGGAGGGGGGCTGGGAGCGCCGGCGTCCCCGCCGGCGGGAGGGCTGGCGGGCGGGACGCCCGCGCTCCCAGCGCTGGCGGGCGGGGCGCCCGCCGCTCCTTTCGCCTTCAGGTACGCGCGGGCCTCCCGGTTGGCAGGGTCCAGCTCCAGCACGCGCTCGTAGTAGCTTCTGGCAGCGTCGTGATTCCCCACCATGCGGCTCAGACCGGCGGCCGCGAGGAGAATGCCCGGCTGCTGCGGCTGCTCGACCGCAAGCTCCGCGGCGAGCGCAGCGGCCTCGTTCAGCATCCCGTAAATCTGGCAGAACTTGGCCAACTCGTTCCAAGGTTGCCGGTTTGCCGGGTCCGCTCTGACCGCTTGTTTTAGTTCCTCCAACATCACCAGCTTGGGGTCCTGCATGTACACTGGCCGGCTGGCCTGCGGCTCCGGGGCGGGCGCCTCTTTGACAACCGTAAGCACGGCGTGGACATGGAACACGTGGTCGGGTTCCTGCACGCTCTGGAGCTGGCTGATCCTGAAGCCGCCCTTGAAGCCTTGCTTGCGGCTAAGATTGAGGTATTGGGGATGCTCCACGCTGTAGTAGTAGAACGAGTTTGCATTCCAGAAACTGACGTGCGTCGGGTCTTGGAAAGCACCGCGGCCGTCCGTCGAGGGCACGCGGAGGTCAACCACCGCTCCAGGCTCGCACACACGCCAGATTTCGTTCATGGTGTGCAGGCGGTCGGGCCAGTGCTCGATGGCATCATGCGCGCGCAGGCAGGCGACGCTGTTATCGTCGAACGGGAAATCTCTGGTCAAGTTGGCGACGACGTCAACGCACGGGCCGGGCACGACGTCAACTCCAATGAACCCTTCCGGTCTGTGGTCGCCGCAGCCCAGATCCACGCGCAACTTCCTGCCGGCAAAGCGGCGGGCTGTTGGTGGTGACGCGGGGACCGGAGCGGAAGGAGTAGTTGCGGCGGCTCTTGCAGGCGGGACGCCTGCGCTCCCAGGAGTGGCGGCGGCCTGTGCAGGCGGGACGCCTGCGCTCCCAGGAGTGGCGGCGGCCTGTGCAGGCGGGACGCCTGCGGTACCAGGCGGCGGCGCCGCGGCGATGCGGCGCTGGATCTCCGCCATGTCCCTGGGGTCTGCCATGCCGTCAAATATCGAGCGGTTGCAGAGCGGCAGGCGCCCCTGGGCCTGGGCGTTGAGGCGCGCGCGCGCCCAACCCGCGCCGACCGCAACCCGCATTTCGTTGTCTTTGAAGTCGCGGTAATGCTTCTGTTGGATCTCTTCGATGCCGTCGCGTGTCTGCCAGGTCCTGCCGTCCACCACCGGGGCTTTGCCTGCCGGCAAGTGCAGCCCGATATCCTCGTCAGGCATGTAGGCGTTCTTCAGTTTAATGAAGCCGACGCGCGCACTGTAGTCCACGTCCTCGAAGCCATAGCGGGCGTAGGCCTCGCACCACTTGCCCAATTTCTCCTCAGTACGTTTCGGGATCAGGTAGCAGGCGCCCCCAAGATTGCCATCCTCCTTGATGCGGACAGGGACGCCGCGGATTTCCACCAGCGGGTAACTCTTGGGTTCAAAGTTATAGCCCACCACCCCTGCCTCGGGGAGCTTGTCAATGGTTTCCACCAGAGCCTCCAGCCAACCGGGCTTCCGGATAACGATATCGTTGTCGAGCTTCAGGAAATAAGACGCCCTCGGCTCCTGCACCCAGGCAAGGTTCGCGGCCTTGGCCACGCCAATGTTCTGCTCCAGGAGCAGCAGGTTGTTGATGACGCCTTCCTGGTGCAGCCTAAGCAGCAGTTCCCGCGTGCCGTCGCTGCTGGCATTGTCCACGACGCTCAGGACATGCGGGAAGGTGGTGTGGGCGCACAGGCCCTCAATAGCCTGCCTGGTGAATGCGAGGCGGTTGTACGTAACCATGCCGATGTTGACGTACCGCGCCGGCTCCGCTCCTGTTTCCTGGCGCGCCCAGCAGGCCGCGGCCCGGGCCAGGGCATGTGCATCCGGCGCTTCGATGCACACAGCGCCACGGCGGTAGCTCAGCCCGTGGTCACCCAAGCCCAATACCACCGGGCGCACGGCGCTGGCCAAGTCCTGTCGTACAGAGTCGAACACGGCCTCCGGGCCATCGAGCCGCTTGGGGATTGTTACCAGCGGTGTCCTGTCTGCCGCAGGCTGGGGTGGAGTGTGTGGCGGCTTCCAATTCTCAGTCCGCTCCAGGTACCGCGCCAACTCTGCAGTTCCGGAATGGCCTCGGCCAGCCGCCTCCAAGTAGAATGGTTCCGCCACCTCCAGGACATTCAGCGCGGAGTACTTGAACGTTACGCGTGGCATCTGGACGGCAGCCGCGAGGGCTCGGCACATGCTGCCAAGGTAAAACTTGCCGTGAAGTTGCGCGGCCGTTGCGAATATGCCGGGAAGCTGGCCCCGGGCTTCCTGCCGTACCTGCTTGGGGCATTCGCTCTGCACCCATTCCAGGATACGGAGCAGCAGCGCCGGGTGAGGTCCAAGCCCGTAGATATGGCAGGGCGTGAGTGCGGCGGAAAGCCCCTCGTTGAGGCACTTCAGGGCCACTTCCGGCTGGTTCAGCGACAACAGCGGAAAGTAATCATGGAAGGGGAACTGGTTGAGGAAGGCCAGGCCGGATCTTGCCGCATCGAAACTACACGACTCGGGATTCTGGCCGGAAATCTGGCCCCCATGGATGCGTGTGATCGCAGTGCGCTCAGGAATATATACTGCTGGAAAGCGGCGCATCAGGCGCAGCCACATGTCATAGTCCAGCGCATACCCCAAGGCCACATTGAAGTCGCCAACAGCGGCGAAACATTCGCGCGCGATACAAACCCCGGGGCCGTGGACAGTGTTGCATTTCAACTGGGAGAGCACCTGGAATTCCCGCGGCCAATCTGCCATGGCCGCAACAGGCGGATCGCTGATTGTGCCGGTGCTGTCATCAAGGGAGCGGAAATGAGAATGGAAGAAACGGCAGTCCGGGTACCTGGCGATCCAGGCCTGGTGGATCTCCAGCTTGCGGGGGTCATAGAGATCATCCGCGGCCAGCAGACACACCCACTGGCCCCGAACTTGCCGCAGGCCCGTGTTGATGGCAGCGCCTACGCCCGCGTTCTCCTGGTGAAACACGCGCACCCGCGAGTCGCGGAGTTGGTACTTGCGCAGCACCTCCGGGGTGGCATCCGTTGAGCCGTCGTTCACCACCACGGCTTCCCAGTCCGGGCAGGTTTGGGCCAAGAGGCTGTCCAAAGCAGCGCCGACAAACTGGGCATGGTTGTAGACTGGCATCACCACGCTGAAGAGGGGGGCTTCTGTGTCCCCCCTCCCCCTACCCCCTCCCGCAAGGGGAGGGGGGGAGTGCGCACTGGCGCCAATATGTACGCAGCGCGGCGCTGCCGCGCCAGTTGCCTGGCGCGCCCAGCAGGCTTCTGCCAGCGCCAGAGCCTGCGTATCGGGCGCTTCGATGCACACTGCGCCCCAGCGAAAGCTAAAACCCTGCGCACCCAGTCCCAGTACCACCGGGCGCCTGCCATTGGACATCTCCTTGCGCACGGCATCGGACAGGGCAGCCTCATGGCTGTCGAGGCTTTCATGGCATACTATGAGCGGGGTCTCGTCTGTCGGAGGCCTGGGCGAGACCTGTGGCGGCTTCCATTTCTCGTACCGCTCCAGGTAACGCGCCAGGGATTCGGCGTCGGCAGGGCTCTGGCCCAAGAGCAACCAGTAG
>JBEKKG010000583.1:0-5325 GCA_050010835.1 Planctomycetota bacterium | reverse complement strand
TTATTGCCTTCAAAGGCCAGCAGGGCGTCGGCCGCTGCCAACTGCCTGGCGGTTTCGATGAGTTTCGTAAGATCAGTGCCCCCGCTGACCAGGCCCCAGCTAAACCGCACGCCGGTGCCTTGGTGCAGGTCAAGGTAGGTCTGTACCGTAGTGGGGCCCTGGGCAGAAAGACCCTCAATACCTCCCCTCACCCAGCGAAAGCCCAGGAACCTGATCATCTCTACGGTCTTGCCGATGGGCTGGCCACGATCGGGAAAGGTGGAGACTATGCCTATGCTGTTGAGAAAATCCGCCGTTCTGACTGCGGTTGTCGCCGTGGCCTCGGCGGCCAGCGGCAATCCCACCGTTGTGGCCAGGAACAGAAATGACAGGCACATTAACCACCGTCCCATTGGTGCGGATTGCTTCACTGCCTTCGCCATGGAATGAATCCTCCGTCAGGCATGGGGCGGGACAACTGTCACTGGAACGGGGATGCTATAGCTGGCCCAGGCACAAACGTCAAGGAGGAAGCTGGACGTGCTTCGCAGGTTCGACCGTCGGCCCGCACACAAAAAGCCGGCGCGCCGGTGTACGTGGAAAGCGGCGACGCGATCAAGGCCTTTGGCGTGCGGATCGAGGCGCACGCGCCCTGGACCTGCAACCTGGACGGCAAGGGGACATTCGACGTGCGCGGCCCGGCCCCGCGCACGGTCAGGAGGGTCTAAGTCATGAATGGCAATGCACAGCAAGAACCGGCCGCGCCCTACTTTCAGCCGCCGCAATCCGGGCCCCGTTGCAGCACCCCGCGCAGCGCCCGGCTGCGCCAGCGTCGCTTCGACATGCGCTCTCTGGAGCGCAAGGAACCGGCTGAATACACGGCGCTCGCGGAAGCAGCCAAGCAGATCCTTCTGGCGGCAGAAGCAGAGGATCTTTCCCTGGCGCGGGCCAAGGCCCTGGCCCACGTGGTCGAGCACTGCCCGATGACCTTGGAGAAGGACGCCTTCCTGATCGGTGGGGAAGAGCCATTCCTGTTCAACGCGCTGCGGGCGGCACAAGACGCAGATGCCTATCAGCGCAGCCTTCCGGGAGCCTGCTTTGACGAAAGCATGAAAGCCATGCAGGCGGGCCGGCTCTTCACAGGGCCGTGCTTCGAGGGGCACATCACCCCCGGACTCGAATACCTGCTGGGCCAAGGCACCGAAGGCTTGCGCTGGCGGCTTGAGGAGCAGCGCTCCCGCTGGCTGGACACACACCCGGAGGACCTGGCACGCCGCCGTTGGTACGATGCGGCACTGCTCTCCTGCGAGAATCTGGAGCGCTACGCCGAGCGGCTGCGCCAGGCGGCGCTCGAACGCGCGGCAGCCACCGGCGATCCGGAGTGGGCCGCGGAGCTGAGAGCCGCGGCCGCGACACTGGCGCGGGTGCCGCGGCACCCGGCCGCAACCCTGCACGAGGCGCTGCAGTCGTTCTGGCTGGCGTACATCCTGGTGACCATCGAAATGGGCGGTTGCACGCCCGGAGGCGGTTTGGGCTTGGGACGGCCGGACCAGTATCTCTACCCCTACTACCGCCGCGACCTCGAGGCCGGACGGCTGACGCGCGTCCAGGCTCTCGAGCTTATCGAAGGCTGGCTGCTGAATTTCCAGCACTGCGACTACTATACCTGGCACGCCGTCTACACCGTGGGCAGCCAAGCCAGCCTGGGCGGCGTGACCTCAACTGGCGCGGACGCGAGCAACGACCTGACCGAGTTGATCCTTGAGGCGTCCCTGCGCATCCACATGCCCACGCCCTACCTCTCGCTGCGCTTGCACAAGGACGCGCCCGAGCGCTACTGGCAGGCCGCCGCGAATTTTGTCATCGGCGGGCTGGGCTTCTCCATCGTCAATGACGAGGTGCTTATCCCGGCGTTCCTGCGGCATGGCCGGTCCTTGGGCGATGCCCGGGACTACATCTGCTCGTGCTGCTACGAATTCACCATCCCCGGCCGCGAAGCGTTCCACCCGAACGGCACGTTTCTGAACTTGCCGGCGATACTCGACCTGGCCCTGCACGAGGGGCGGCTGCCGCTGGCCGGCGCCAGCCTCGGCCTGAGCACGCCGCCGCCGGCCAGCTTCCGCCACGGCGATGACCTCATGAGCGCCTTTGATCGGCAACTGGCCTTTGTAGTAGACAAGGCAGTCGCCTGCGTCAACGGCGCCGACCGCCTGCGCGTGGCCGGCCGGCGGTTTCCGCTGATGTCGCTCTTCATCGAGGACTGCATCGCCGCCGGCGAGGATGTCTGCGCCGGGGGCGCGCGCTACAACCTGACCGGGATGATCGTGGCCGGCGTGCCCAACGTCGTCAACAGCCTGGCCGCCATCCGGCACTGTGTCTTCGAGACCGGGCGTCTGACCTTGGATGAGGTGCTTGCCGCGCTGCATGACAATTTCGCGGGACACGAGCGCACCCGCCAGGAACTGCTGCGCGCACCGAAGTGGGGCAATGGCGATGCCGTCACCGGCGGCATCGCCCGTGCAGTCACCGAGCGCATCTACGCGCACCTCAGCGTGCACACGAACGCCCGCGGCGGCCGCTGGCAGGCAGCGCTGTATTCCTTTGTGGCCAACCAATCCCTGGGCGAGGCGGTGGGGGCTACCCCGGATGGGCGGCGCAAGGGCGAGATTCTCACCCGCAACCTCAACCCTGCGTGGGGCACGGACCACGAGGGCCCGACGGCAGTGCTGCAGTCGCTGGCATACATAGACTTTACCCAGTTCCCGGACGGCGGCACCTTGGACCTGCGCTTCGATCCAACGCCGTTCCTGGCCGAACAGGGGCGCGCGGCGTTCATCGCCTTCCTCAAAGGCTTCGTGGCGCTCAAGGTGATGCAGATGCAGATCACCATGGTGGACACCGAGACACTCCAGGACGCGCGCCGGCATCCGGAGAAGTGGCCCAACCTGATGGTGAAGGTCGCCGGCTACAGCGCCCGCTTCGTGGACCTGTCGGAAGTTGAGAAGGACGAGATCATCGGACGGAGTCTGCAGCGGGTCGGCGCCTGAACCTCTGGGGCCGGCCAAATTACAAAGGCGCCCCACTTTTGGCGTAGAAGTTTTGAGAAGTCAGGGTAAGGTAATAGCAGGGACAGAGGCGCCGGAGGTCTGGACATGGCCGGATGCCGTGCTCAACGCCTTGGGCATTCTGTGGAGGAATTCTTCACCTATGAAGCTTATCAACCGGATGCCGCTTGGGTGCTGGATGGTTGCGGTAAGCGTGCTTGCACTGGCAGCGCGCGCTGCGGAAGAACCGAAAGCCGCGGAGCCGCCCAAGCCTCCGCGCCAGCAGCTCAAGGCGGAACGGCTGGTTTCGGACAACACGTTCCTGTACGCCGCTACACCGGACTTGCGCAAGGCCCGCAGTGCCCTTGAGCGGACCGCCTTCCAGGCCCTGCTGGCGGAAGAGGAAGTCTCGCAGCCCGTTCTGGGCGCCTTCGCCAAGCTGCGCGAAGCTTACGTCAGAGGCGACGGCACGCGCGGCGACGTGGAAATGCGCCGCCGCAGCAATGAGGTCGAACTGCTGGCGGCCCTGGCCCCGCTCCTGGAAAACCAGGTGGCGCTGGCCGTGGAAGGCGACATCAGCAGCCTGCTGAGCAGCGGCACGCTGCCGCGCTTCCTGCTCGTGGCCGGCATGCCGCCCGGCGAGGAAGGCGAGAAATGGCAGCACCAGGTCGAAGACCTCATGAAGAAACACGTCGCCAGACAGGGCATTGATCCACGCTTCAAGGATTTTGAAGACCGGACGGACCAGACGGGGAATTATGAAGTGTACAGGCTTGAGAACGCCGAGCAGGGGGTTTTCGAAGCGTGGGCCTTCGTCGAGAATTTGTTCCTTTATGGGCAGGGCAAGCGGATCGTCGAGGATGCGATTCAACGGCACGCCTTGAAGAATGACGTCGGCACGTTGAACGAGCACCGCGGGTACAAGGATGCTTACGACCAGGCCGGCAAGGAGAAAGGGAGCGAGGCGCTCTTGTACGTGCAGGCCGATATGCTGCCGCTGCTCGAACGTTTCATAGCCAACTACCCCGAGCTGAAAAAGACCTTGGACCCCAAGATGGCGGCCCTCGAGGCGAACCGGCCGCATTTCGCCATGGGCGTATACATTGCCGAAGGCGCAAATGCAGCCATCCGAGAGAAGATGCTCGTGCGCCTCGGCAAAGAGGCCTTGCCCAAGAGCAGCGGCCCCTGGGAGGCAGTGACGGCGCGCTTCGTCCAGAGCGACGCGCTTTTCTTCAGCGCCGAGCAGGCGAACCTGGCGGAGAGCTACAAGGCTTTCATGAAGAGCAGGAAGCCGAGCGGCCCGGAAGCCGCCGGGACGGCGGACCAGGAAGATCCGCTGGGGCTGAAGCGCGCGCTGGGCGTGCCAACTGAAGCGGATTTGCTGACCAAGCTGGAGCTGTTCAAGGGCGAGTTCGCTGTCGCCCTTTCGTACCAGCCGCAACCCAACCTCAAAATGGAGACCTGGCAGGACTACCTGGAGATGCTGCAACCCGTGTTCGTGCTGGAATTGGACCGCGAGAACGCGATGGCCGAGGACAAGGTGGTGAAGGAGTTGCTGCCGAAGATCGAGAAGGCCACGGGGCAGTCGTATCTGCCCGCTGTCTGCGGCGCACTCCACATCTTCTACCAGAAAGGCGCAGCGCCGCCTGAGACGCCCGCGGCCGCGGGGCCTCTGGGCTTCTTCAGGAATCTCCCTGCTCCGCCCAGCGACAACAAAGCGCCGTTCTTCGTGGCCTATGCGTGGGCGGACTTGGACTTGGAGGGCGGCAAGAAGCGCAAGTTCCTCCTCTTGTCCGATAGCCTGGATGCCCTCAAGACCTCGGGCAGAGTCATCCAGGAGAAGTCTGCCTATGCCTCTCTTGGGGAGGATAAGAAGTTCAAGGACCTGGTGCACTCCTTCCGCGAATCCCGCAATTCCGTCAGCTATCTGGATCTGGTCAGACTGACCGACGTGTACAGGGACTTATTGCCCCGCCTGGCGCGGTCCAGAGCGATAAGGCACGAATTGCTCGATCAATTGCCGGGGGTCAATGTCTTCCGGGGGCACATGTTCCCTATGGGATGGAGCACCTCTGTGCTCACCGCTCCGGACGGCTGGCTGGCCGAGTGCTCATCGCCCATGGGCAACCTGCCGATGCTGGGTGTCATTGGCGCGGTGGGCTGGCCGGTGATCGTTGAGGGACAACAGCAGGCCGTGTCGCAAGAGGTGGACGAAAAATTCAGGCGCCTGAAGCTCGCCCTGCACCTCTACGAGGCCGATTCCAACCGTTTCCCCGCGCGTCTTTCCGACCTTCTTCTTCCC
>JBEKKG010000582.1:0-5328 GCA_050010835.1 Planctomycetota bacterium | reverse complement strand
TAAGGGTTTACAATAACGGGACACGCAGAAACCTGGATAAGGCCCTCGCCGAAGCCCTCCAGGCCGTGCATGCCAATCATGCGCCAGTTGAAGCCACTCCCTTGGTAAAGCTCCTCAGACTTCATGCAAAAGGCCTGCAAACCCTGTGCAGAAACCGATCAATCATGCGACAAAACGTTTCAAAATTCGACTGCCTTCCGTACTGGTGTGCCTATCACAACATATTAGCCATAGGGCACTTACAGCAACCTGACGGGCTCGATACCAAGGAAAAGCAGGCTGGAAGCCTGCGCTACGCTGCAGTTGAAATACCAGGTCTTGTGCCACGGATATGCCGCCGCAACGCGGCGGCTTATCCGTGCTCCCCGTGGCTGGCACGGATGAGGCCGCGCCAAACAGCCGGCGCGGCCACATCCGTGGCACAAAAAACTGGAGAATTCAACCGCGCGCAGTATATCAACTCAGGCCTTCGGGTGTGCAATCAACATCACCATCGAACGCGGCGCAAGCACGTAATGGTCCCCCGGCCGCAGCGGGACCGCGTCCTTCTCCTCCACGATGTCATCCGGGGGCGGCAGGTTCGTGTCCACCAGGCGCTTCCAGTACCAGCCGCCTTCGTGGGGCGGGAGAGCGAAGCGCTTCTGTTCCCAGTGCAGGTTGCACAACACGCAGAGGTCGGGCAGATGATGCCAGCCATGCAACTGGAACGCCAGGGTGCGGGTCTGCCCCGTCCAATCGGGATCCCCAATCTTCAGGCCATGCCAAGTGACGCGGTTGCAGAACTGTTCGCGCGTAAGCGCAAAGTAGCGCTTGCGCAACCCAATCATCAGCTTGGTGAAGCGCAACAGGCCGGCGTTCTTTTCGGCCAGGCTCCAGTCTATCCACGAAGTCTCGTTGTCCTGGCAGTAGGCGTTGCTGTTGCCGGACTGGCTCCGCCCGAACTCGTCACCGTGGGACAAGAGCGGCACGCCCTGGGAGATCAGCAGCAGCGTCAAGAAGTTCCGCATCTGCCGCTGGCGCAAGGCATTGATCCCCATGTCGCCGGTGGGGCCTTCGCAACCGCAGTTCCAACTGAAGTTGAAGGCAGGGCCGTCAAGGTTGTTTTCGCCGTTGGCCCAGTTGTTCTTCTGGTCATAGCTGACCAGGTCGTTGAGCGTAAAGCCGTCGTGGCAGGTCACGAAGTTGATCGAGTGGTAAGGATGCCGCGAGGAATCCGCGTAGATGTCCAGACTGCCGCAGATGCGTTTGGCCACCACGGCCACGGCGGCTGCTTCGCCGCGGACGAAGCGCCGGATGTCGTCGCGGTAGACGCCGTTGAGTTCGGCCCAGCGGCCCCAGACGGGGAAGCGGCCGATCTGCGAAAGGCCCGCGGCGTCCCAGGCCTCAGCCACCAGTTTCGTGCCGGCCAGCACCGGATGCTCGGCGATATGCCGGATCAAAGGCGGGTCTTGCAGCACTTCGCCTTGCGGCCCGCGCCCCAGGATGGAAGCCAGATCGAAACGGAAGCCGTCCACGTGCATTTCGGCGACCAGGAAGGTCAGGCTGTCTATGATGAGGTCGCGCACCAGGGGGTGGTTGCAGTTCAGGGTGTTGCCGCAGCCGGAGAAGTTATAGTAACACCCCTGCCTGTCCAGCATGTAGTAGATGGCATTGTCAATGCCGCGGAAGCTGATGGTGGGCCCATTCTCGTTGCCTTCGCAAGTGTGGTTGTAAACGACGTCGAGGATAACCTCGATCCCGGCCTGATGAAAAGTCTTCACCATCTGCCGGAACTCCCGTACCTGCGCCCCGGGCTGGACGGCATAGGCCGCCTTCGGGGCAAAGAAGGAAAGCGGCGAGTAGCCCCAATAGTTCAGCAGTGGCTTGCCGGTGCGGGGGTCCTTGTGTGTCTGGTCCAGTTCGTCGAACTCGAGGACCGGCATCAACTGCACCGCCGTGATGCCCAAGGACTTGAGATGCGGAATCTTCTCGCACAGGCCCAGGAAAGTGCCGGGATGCTCAACGCCGGCGGAAGGATGGCGTGTGTAGCCGCGCACATGCAGCTCGTAAATGATGGTCTCCCCCATCGGCGTGCCCAGCGGCACCTCGCCTTCCCAATCGAAGTCGTCCAGGTCCAGACGGCCGCGGCGGGTGAACCGGCCCTCGGCGCCGTCAGACCCTTCCGGCTCGCCCCAGACGTGCCCGCCGCTGATCGCGCGCGCAAAAGGGTCCAAGACGATGGCCCGGGAGTTGAAGCGGTGGCCGATTCTGGGCGCGAACTGCCCGTGGATGCGATAGCCGTACAGTATGCCGGCGGGCAGGCCATAGACGAAAACGTGCCAGACGTCTCCGGTCTTGTTGGTCTTGGGATCAAGCGGGATTTCGGCGACCGGTTTGTCCCCGTCGCCATTGAAGAGTACGAGGTCCACGTGTTGGGCGTGGCGCGAGAAGAGCGCGAAGTTCACGCCGTGCGGCTTGGGCGAGGCGCCGAAGGGGCGGGCCTGGCCGCGCGCCGTTCTGAAGACGGTCTCCGCGCTCAGGCCGTCGAGGATGCCCTTTTCCAGAACGCCGGCGTTGGCGGGGTCATTTGAAGTCATGGGCCAGTATCTCGCTCCCGCGCCGGCAAATTTCGCGTGCGTAGTCCGTCCACGTCCCTTGGCCCCAGTAGCGGAAACAACTGGTCTGCGAGACGAGAAGATGAAACAACGCACTGCGGTAGGAGCGGCTGTTAGTGTCAACCTGCCGGCCATCCAAGGCGGCATGGAACTGCGCGCTCAGCTTGTTCATGGGCGTCAGCACGTTCTCGTAGCCCCGCACCCAACTGATGTTGTTGGTCCAGGAGCCGCCTTCCATGCTGAAGCTGGAGTTTTCCTGCTTGAGTTGCGCAATGGCCTGGTCCGCAGCGCCCGGCGCCCACTTCGTGATGCGCTTGAAAACCAGCCCTTGGTGGATGGGCCGGCAGGCCGGCAGCATGTTTTCCGTAACGCCGCCCTGCGCGAGCAACTCCAGGTACTCAGTGCCCGTCACGCTGACCGTGCCCTCGGTGCCAAAGCGCGCCGTGGTCTGCCGGAAACACGGTGGGAATTCGTTCATCATCACGCCGCCGTTCTCCCCGTCCCCGATCTGGGTGACGATGGGAGGTACGGAGATACCCGCAAGCTGGCGTGGCTTCAAGGTCAGTGCTTCGTAGAACGGCTGCATCTGCGCCACGAGCTTGGTGTCGGAGCCTTGGGTCTTGATCAGAGCGATGAGCGAGACCTCCTCACCGCAGGAATTCCGGGCCACCAGCCTGTGTGGCAGATGCTTGTCCTGCAAGCCGCGCCCTTCGAGCGTCTCGACAGTGTGCTCCTGCACCAGCAACCATTGATAGCCGCATTCCTTGAGCGCTTTGACGTACTCGTACGCAGCGTCGGGATGGTTGGGCAAGTGCATCTCCGGCGGCGAGAAACCCCGCACCCGGGCCAGCGCCTCCCAGCCGTACAGGGCCGCGAAGTACTGCTGCCAGGCGCGGATATGGAGCCTGAAATCGGGCAACGGGGTGGAGGAAGCCACCGAATGGCCCCACATGGTGCCGAGCCACTCGGCGTACTTGCGCAGCTTGGGATCGCAAGTGATGCCGCGCAGCCGCTCCAGGACATCCCCACGGCCCATTTTGCTCAAGCCCCAGAGCAGTTCGCCGGAGTAGTCCAGCATTACGCGCGGATTGCGGCCTTCGCCAACCAGCTCGGGAATGATGCTGCCCATGCGGGCATAACATTCCGCGAAGACCGACGCATTGTGGTTGTCGCCGTCGTTCGGGTTGCGCATCATGAGATCAAGGTTGCTGATCATATCGGCGCTGTGCAAGTCGCCGCCGCCCGCGGGGATCAAGGGCTGGTGCATGTGCAATGCAATCGCAAAGACGGACTGCAGCTTGTCCAGCCGCAGGTTGGTCTCGTTCAGGTAGACTGGCTGGTGCGCGCCGGTCACTTCGGCAACCAGCGCCTCGGCGCCGCTGATGTTCGGCAAGTCGTCAACGGTGGGAGGAATGGGCTGAAGCATCGGGTCTCCTATGCAGTGGAACTGTTACCCTCTCCCCCGTGGGGAGAGGGTGGCGCTTTAGCGCCGGGTGAGGGGGCCACGCCACGCCACGCTCGTTGTCGCCCCCTCACCCCGCGTTCGCTGCGCTCACGTCGGCCCTCTCCCCACGGGGGAGAGGGTGAACCGATACTATGCAATCGCGCCTTCGCTTGCAAAGTACGCCGTATCCAGTTCGGGGAGGAGCGCATCCATGTGCTCCAGCGCCTCCAGCGCCGCCGGGTCAACCTGCCGCGCGTCCACACTGTTCAGCAGATGGTGAAAGCGGTTGAGGTGGTCGTTGAAGCGCCGGCTCGCGTACTGCTCGGTCGTGCCATCGGTAATCATGAAAGGCCAGTCGGAGCTTTGCGCCAGGAGCAGTTCGCGCCCGGCTTGGCGCAGCGCGCGCTCTTCCAGAGAGTTGTGGGGCAAGCTTTCCAGCTTGCCCGGACAAGCTGGAGAGCTTGTCCTACAGGCCCGCGTCATGCGCGCCGCCGCTTCGTGGAGCCGGCGCCAGAGCCACGCGGTCTTGGGATTGAGCCACTGTTCGCCGTAGCCGTTGCGCCCCCAACTGCTGGGCGCCGGAGCGGCCTGCTGCTGTACCGGGTAGGCCTCCAGGTATTGTCCCGGCGTGCTCAAGGCCATGTCGCCGCCGCTTTCGGCCACCTCCCGCAACACATAGTAAAGCCACTGGGGGCCTTCGAACCACCAGTGCCCGAACAACTCGGCGTCGTAAGGCGAAACGATGATTCCGGGAAAGGGCATGCGCCCGGCCATGCGCCCAAGCTGGTCGCGGCAGCGCATGACGAAATCGTGGGCGTGCCGCTGGGCCGTCTGGCAGCCGGCGTCCGGATTGTAGAGGCGCTTGTGGTCCGACGGCCCGGTGATGCAGTGGTACTTGATGCCCGTGTGGCTGCGCACACCTTGGGCATATTGGAAGTCCTTCAGGTAGTGCTGGTCCAGATCAAAGCCGATGTCGCGGTAATACTCGCGATAATTGGGATCGGCCGGGTAACCCACCTTGCTGCTCCAGACCAGCCGCGAGGTCGCCTGGCAGCGCGCAAAAGCCGCGACTCCGCTCGCGCAGTAGATGGGCGCGTGGACGCCGAACATCGGCCGCGGCTCCGCGTGTTCGACGCCGTGCGAATCAACCACGAAATAGCGCAGCCCCGCGCCGGCCAGCACCTCGTCCACTCCGGTGTAGTACCCGCACTCGGGCAGCCAGAAGCCCTTGGGCTTCAGGCCGAAAATGCGCCGGTGTTCGTGGGCCGCGGCGAAGACCTGCACGCGCAC
>JBEKKG010000581.1:0-5329 GCA_050010835.1 Planctomycetota bacterium | reverse complement strand
GAGGGGCAAGGGACGAGGGGCGAGGGGCGAGGGGCGAGGGGCGAGGGACGAGGGGCGAGGGGCGAGGGGGAATCGAAAATCCCAGTCCCGTCAATCAGCGGGCGTCCACCCTCCATTCTTGCTTGTGTCCGGATCGAACTCGGTCATCTTTTCCACAATGGCGGGTGTCTCCTTTCCAAGGTCCTTCTGAAAGAGGGTGCCGTTGTTGTTGATAATAAAGCAGTCGCGCCCTGTCTCGTCGTATTTCGCGGGGTAAGCCACGAGCGCATAGCCCAGAGTCATGTGGCTCTTGCCGTTGACGGTGGTTACGTAACTATGCGCGCCGCCTTTGGCGTTCTTGCCCTGGGCTGTCAATATCTTGAAGCAGTATCCTGCCTTGGGTATCGGGTTTTTGCTGGGCGGGCCTTCGGCATTGGCAAAGGATTTGTCAATAATACCAAGATCGCCCTTGCCGGCCTTCGTCTCAAGGAGGCTGCAGTCTCCTTTCATCGCCGTGGCGTATTGAAGAACGCCGTCCTTGTGATAATTCGTCCGGTGGAAGATTTCCTGCGCCTCGGCGTAAGCTTTGCAGGCTCGGACGGCAGCGATTTCATTGCCGGCCATGCGTTTGCGCAACGCATCGGAAGGAGGTTGAACCGCCAGATTTGGCGGCGTGGCGGCGGATTGCACCGGCACCGCCAGGCGGAAGCCGCGATTGTTGCCACCGTTCATTGGGGAGGTCCAGCCGCGCCGCGCCGAACGGCAACAGGCTGGCCCGCCATCCCAAGAGGCGCCGCGCATCACGCGGGATCCTCCATAGAATGTTGGCCCCTGTGGATCAACGGCTGCCGACTCACTGTAATATTTTGGGCTGAAGTAGTCCTGGCACCACTGCCACACGTTGCCTGCCATGTCAAAGGCGCCGCACCAACTGGCGCCATTCTTGTAGTGGCCCACGGGTGAGGTATACGGGAACCCATCATCCTCCTGGATCTCGCCCCACGGCGGGTTTATCCCGGCAGCTCTGAGGGAGGCATCCGCAACGTTGGCCGGTACTCCTTCCCAGTTGTTGCCCCAGGGATAGTTCAAACTCTTCGGACCCCGCGCCGCATACTCCCATTCCGCTTCGGTCGGCAGCCGGACGGGCCGGCCAGCCTGCTTTGCCGCCCATTTACAGAAGTCCTGCGCATCCTGCCAGGAGATTGCGCAGACGGGGTGGTTATCGTCCTGCTTGAAGCCGGGAGAGCGCCAGTTGACGCCGCGTATGGGCTGCGACTTGCCATCTTTGAGCCCATAGCCTTGGCCGCTCTTCTCCGCGTCCGTTAGATATTGCGTGGCTTCGGCAAAGCTGCGGAACTGCGCCACGGTGACATCGTACTTGCCAATGTAGAAAGGCTGGCTGAATTTCACGTTGTGAATTGGTTTCTCTTCTTCGGCGCCGTCTTCCGAACCCATCATGAACTCGCCCGCCGGCACCAGCACCAGCGCCACATTCACCCCGCCGCCGAGATCGAGCGCCAGTTCCTTCGGCAGCGCGCCGGCGTCCGGCATGGCCGCACTCGTCTTCTCCCGCCCCGCCCAAGCCGCGTCCTGCTTCCGCTTCGCTTCTTTCGCGGCGGGGTCGTCGGGGCGGGCAAAGGTGGCCCGGCCGGTGATCTCCAGAAGCTGCGCCTCATGGATTGTATAAGCGCATCCGAACGTCGTCACTCCCAGCAGCGTCTCGTCCTTTAGCGGCGTGCCTTTCCACATGGACAGGTCACTGTAGTCCGTTTTCCACTCGCTGATCAGTGTGCCATCCAGATAGGCTTTCAGCCCGTCGTTGCGCACCTGTACGATCGAGACGTACCGCCGGTTGTTCTCGATTCCCGGTTTCAGTTTGCGCGTAGTGGGGTTTTCCACTTTGCCCGCGACCAACTCAAAGGTAAAGCGCTGGTTGGGCGCCTCCTGATCCAGGAGCCACGCCATGGCCCACTTGAACGAGCGCCCGGCTTTGCACAAGACCTGGGCGATATCGCGGACGCCTTCGTGCCGCGTGAAGACGAGCTTGTAATCATATTCCGCCGGCGGCCGGCAAGGAATCTCGAGGACGCTCCACTTCGGGTGATTCACCTCGAACTCGGCGCCGTTCCGCGCCCACAGTGTCTTCTCTGAGTACAGGGGCTTCACTGCGTCCTTGGCTGGGTCCACCAGCGCCAACAGATTGATGGCGTGCTTCCAGCGTTCCGGGTCGTCAACACTGCCGGACTCCGGTTTCCGGTTTGCGGTTTCCGGTTGGACGGCGGCGGGCGCGCCGGTGCCCGGCGGGGCCAGCACGCAGCGGAAGCCCGCAGCCGTGTGCCCGAGAAAAGCAGGCACCCCGTAGCGTACCGCCGCGCGGCACAGGAATGGGGGATGATGATAGGCCCCGCCGCGCACCACATAGGCTGCGCCGCTGGCCGGGCCTGCCGGATCAACGCGCGGAGAAGCAGCGTAGTATGTGTCGCTGTAATAGTCCTGCACCCAGTCCACCACGTTCCCGTGCATGTCATACAAGCCCCAGGCGTTCGGCTTCTTCAAGCCACAGGCATTCGGGTGCATCCCCGAGTTCTTCTGGAACCAGGAGGTCTCTTCCAGATCGCTGTCCTTGTCCCCCGTGTTGAACTTCGTCGTTGTGCCCGCCCGGCAGGCATATTCATGCTCCGCTTCCGTGGGCAGGCGAACCGTCCACTTTTGTACCGCCGCCGTCTCGGCGGCAGAAATCGAGGCCGGCGGGACGCCGGCGGTACGTTCGCTCGCCCAGTTGCAGAACCGCAGGGCATCGTTCCTCGAGATGGCACACGCCGGGAAGTTGTCTTTCTGGGGAAATCCAGGTGTCTTCCAATTGATGCCTTTCACCCCCTGCTCCTTGCCGTCCTTCCACGTGAAGGCCTCGCCCGCTCTTTCCGCGTCGGTCTCGTACTTTGCCGCCTCAGTGAAGGCCCGGAACTGGGCCACCGTGACTGTGAACTTCCCCATGTAGAACGGTTTGCCGATTTGCACCCTGTGGACGGGCTTCTCATCGGGCCGGCCATCGTTTGACCCCATGTTGAACTCACCCGCCGGGACGAGCAGCATGTCCATCTTCGCGCCGCCAAGGTCCAAAGACAGCGCGGGCGCCAGGCCGTTGGCCTTGGCATAGGCCGCCACGTCGGCGGGCGGGGGGGCGGGCGGGGTTTCAGGTTGGACGGCCACGGCCGGCGGTGTATCGGCGGGCCGCGGCGAACCCACCACCACCCGGAAGCCAAGGAGGTCTACCCGAGTGTCCGGAGTGATGACGGCACGAGAGGCCGAGCGGCAGTACCTGGCGGGGTTTACCCGGCAGGAGCCCCGCACAACTCGCCCAATACCCTTGGCCGCCCCTTGCGGGTCAGTGGCCGCGCCCGGCGGGTACTTGTCGAACCAGTCCTGACACCACTCGAACACATTCCCGTGCATGTCGTACAGCCCCCAGGCATTCGGCTTCTTCTGGCCCACGGGATGATGGGGCTTGGTGCCGCAGTTGCCGCTGTACCATGCCACGCCGTCGAGATCGCCATCGTTGTCCCCGGAACAGAACCGCGACCGCGTCCCCGCCCTGCACGCGTACTCCCATTCCGCCTCAGTCGGCAACCCGACGGTCTTTCCGCAGGTGCGGCTCAGCCATTCACAGAAGGCCTTGGCGTCGTCCCAATTCACGTCGCAGACCGGATAGTCCGGCCCCTGGTCGAACCCCGGCTTGCGCCAGTTTGCGCCGTTCACCTTGTCCCACTTCTTACCGTCATAGGAATAGGCCAAGTCTTCTTTCTCAGCCATCGTTTGGTACTTCTCCGCCTCCACGAAGCGCTCGAATTGGGCCACCGTGACTACGTACTTCCCCATGTAGCAGGGCTTGCTGATTGTGACCTCATGCTGCGTCTCGCCATTGTTGTGGTCCTTCTCCGCCGCCGGACTGCCCATCATGAACTTGCCGGCGGGGATGAGGACCAGGTCCAGGTTCACGCCGCCGCCGAGGTCCAAAGACAGCGCGGGCGCCATGCCGTTGGCTTGGGCATGCGCCGCCACATCGGTGGGGGGCGGGGCGGGGGGAGTCGCCGACTGTGTCTTCGCAGTTTCTTCAGCCTTCTGCTTGGCGGCTGCTTCGGCTGCAAGGCGCGCCTCATCCGCCTTGCGTTTCTCCGCGTCCGCCTTGCGCCGTTCTTCGTCCTGTCGGGCGGCCTCATTCTTTTGCCGTGCTTCGTCGGCCTTCAACTTCGCCGCGGCGTCGGCGTCGGACGTGGACGGAATGGACGGAGTGGACGCGGTGGACGCGGTGGACGGAGTGGGCACCGTGGAAACTGCTTCGTTGCCTGATTTGTCCCCGCCGCCGCGCAGCAGCAGCGCCAGCACCAGGACCAAGGCGCCCAGCCCCAGCGCGCCAATGGCGATGTACTTCGTTGTGGGGCGAGCCGCTGGCTCGCCCGGCGCGTGGCGCAACCCTCCGGGTTGCGTCGGCAATCCAGAGGATTGCCCTACACGCTGCCGCGTGCCGCGCACTTCAACAAGGGGTACATCCGCTCCCTCACGGTCGCGGCTCGGAATTGTACCGCCGGCGTCTCGCCGGCCCGCGGGCGGGCGGGACGCCCGCGGTACGGCTTGTTGTGATTCTGCAGATTGGGCTGCTGCCGGGACCTCAATCTGCTTTATTTCTCCGGATGCCGGGGTTTCCAGGGTTTTCTCAAGAGCGGCAATCAGGACGCCGCAATCGCTCGGCCGTTGAGCTGGGTCCTTGGCCAGCATCTTTATGACCAAGTGCGCCAGATCTTCCGGAATGTCCGCCTGCACGCTCCGCGGATCAGGCACAGGCTCCATAAGGTGCGCGAGGATCAGCCCGGTCGTGTTGCCCTGGAAAGGCGGCCGGCCGGTGAGCAGTTCAAAGAGCGTGGCGCCCAGGGAGTATATATCGGTGCGGTGGTCAATGGTCTTGTCGCCACGGGCCTGCTCAGGCGACATGTAGTGCGCCGTGCCCATCGTGGCGCCGGTCACCGTATTGAACGACTGGGGGTCACCAATGTTCTTGGACAACCCCAAATCCAGGATCTTGGCCACGCCCTGAGTGGAGACGATTACGTTGGCGGGCTTGATGTCGCGGTGGATGACGCCATGGTCGTGCGCATGTTTCAGGCCGCGGGCAATCTGCACCGTAATCTCGACCGCCTTGGCCGCAGGGAGGCGCTGTTCCTGCTTGAGCATCTTGTTGAGCGGTTCGCCCTCACAGTACTCCATGACGATGAAATGGAGCCCCATCTCCTCGCCGACGTTGTGCGCGCAAACAATGTTCTCGTGATTGAGCTTGCCGGCGGCTTTCGCCTCACGG
>JBEKKG010000580.1:0-5358 GCA_050010835.1 Planctomycetota bacterium | reverse complement strand
GGCCTGCGCGTGCAGACGTTCAAGGTCGGACCCGATTTCCTCGATCCCACGTACCTGGCGTTGGCCTCGCAGCGTCCTTGCTACAACCTCGATGGCTGGATGACCGGCCGCGACTACGTGTTGCGGCTTTTCGCGCGCGCCGCCGCAGGGGCCGACCTGGCGGTCATCGAGGGTGTCATGGGGCTTTTCGACGGGGCCGATCCTTGCACCAACGCAGGCAGCACAGCGGAGATAGCTTTGTGGCTGGACGCGCCCGTGCTGCTGGCCGTCAACGCCCACGGTGCGGCGCGCAGCCTCGCGGCCATGGTCAGAGGTTTCTGCGAATTCGACTCGTCGCTGCGCATAGCCGGGGTCATTGCCAACCAGGCAGGTTCAGCACGCCACGCGCGCTGGCTGGAAGACTCGCTTGCCGCGGCGGGCCTGCCTCAGTTGCTCGGCGCAATCCCGCGCGGCGCATTTCCGGCGCTCCCGAGCCGGCACCTCGGCTTGGTCTCCGCCGACCGGCAGAGCCTTTCAGGGGAAGTGCTGAATTCCCTGGCGGATGCGCTGGAGCGCAATGTGTCCCTCGATGCCGTCATGCAGTTCGCTGCCAGCGCCCCGCCCTGTACCGCAGGCGTCCCGCCTGCAGAACCACAGGCCGGCGGGACGCCGGCGGTCCATAGCGCAGAGACACGCCTGAAACTGGGCGTGGCGCAGGACCGGGCTTTCCATTTCTACTATCCTGACAATCTCGAAGCGCTGCAAGCTCAGGGCTGCGAACTGGTCCGCTTCTCGCCTCTGGCCGACGCACAGCTTCCCGCGGGCCTCAAGGCGCTCTACCTCGGCGGCGGCTACCCGGAGGAGTACGCCGCGGAACTGGCTGCCAACAAGACCATGCTGGCCGGCATCCGGGCTTTTGCCGCTTCCGGCCGGACCGTCTACGCGGAGTGCGGCGGGTTGATGTACCTGGCTGAAGGGCTCCAGACCGTCGCCGGAGAGCGGCACGCGCTGGCCGGCGTGCTGCCGCTCTGGACGCGCATGTTGCCGCGGCGCAAGGCGCTCGGCTACGTCGAGGTGACGCTGACCCAGGACGCGCTCTGGGGCGCGCGCGGCAGCACCTTGCGCGGGCATGAGTTTCATTACTCGGAGTTGCTCGGGCCCGCGGCCTTGGACGGGCTGTGGAGGACCGTGTACTCTGTGCAGTCCCGCCGCGCGCCGCAGCCCGCCGCCGAGGGCTTCCAGCGCGGCCGCGTGCTCGCCAGTTACGTGCATGCGCATTTCGCCAGCCGGCCGGAGGCGGTCAAGAGCTTCACCGCTAATTGCGAGGCGGCCCCATGACGAAGACCAATGTCATGCCAGCCACGGGCGGGACGCCCGTGGTACCACGAGCGTCTCGCTCGTGCGAGGCGCCCACAGCATTGGTGCGCAAGCTTTACGCAAGTCCGCTCAGCGGGGAAGCGATTGAGGCGCTCTCGTTCGCCGCGATTGACCGCGAAGCCAAGGCGCATGCCTTCACGCCGGAGCAGTGGCAGGTTGTGCGCCGCATGATCCACACCACGGCGGACTTCGGGCTGATGGATGAAGTGCGGTTCTCGCCCGAGGCCATCGCCGCGGGCGTGCTGGCCTTGCAGTCCGGCCGGCCGCTTTATGCGGACTCCAACATGGTCCGCGCCGGACTGTCGCTCGCGCGGTTGCGAAGCGTCTGTCCAAGTTACGGGCCGCAGGACATAATCTGCCACGTGGCGGACGAAGACCTGGCGGAACAGGCCCGCGGCGCCGGCTTGCCACGCGCGCTCTTCGCGGTGCGCAAGGCCCGGGCGGTGCTGGAAGGAGGCATTGCGCTTTTCGGCAATTCGCCCGTGGGTCTGCTGGAACTGAACCGTCTGATCCTTGAAGAAGGCCTGCGCCCGGCGCTGGTGGTGGCCATGCCGGTGGGTTTCGTCCACGTGGTCGAGAGCAAGCAGGAGACCATGTCCCTGCCTGTGCCGTTCGTGGCGCTGGCAGGCCGGCGCGGCGGCAGCCCGCTGGCAGTCAGTGTCGTTCATGCGTTGACAGTTGTGGCGTGTTCGCAGCCTGGGCGGGCACGCCGTGAAAACGGGCCAGGCAAAGTCCGCTCGCCGTAGGGCGATCCGCCGGATCGCCCCGCAAGAGCGGAAGGCACTTGCAGAAGGAGGGCAGCGTGAAGCAAAAGAAGGCGGTCATCGCGTACCGCAAGACGTGCAAGACCAGTGGAACAGGTTTGTCGCACTACATTCTGCTGGAGAAGAAGGCGAAGTGAACGCGATCCGGGCGCTCCGGCACGGTGCCGGGGCGCCCGGCACTTCGGATTGCGGATTGCGGATTGTGGATTTTGCAGCCCTTCAGTCCCCCTGGCCCTTCCCATCCACTGGGGGCAGAGGATGGGAAGAATGAGAAGTATGGGAACGATGGGAGGACTCATCATCTTCTTCCCATCTTTCCCATCCTTCCCATTCTTCCCATGCTGGGAACGCGGAGACTGAACGGTTACTGGATTTTGGATTGTTTGGCAACAGAAAGGTACGAATGGCAAAGACGAAGACGAACAGCAGCGCGGCCTCCTCGCGGGGCCTGTACATCAACACGGGCAACGGGCCCACATTGCAGGTGCTGGACATCGGCCACCCGGACTACGTCGGGCTGGTGGACCCCGATGCGGCTTTCTGGTCCTTGCTGCAAAAGGACAAGCTCGGCGGCGCGCTCACCAGCCGCGCGTTCCTGGGGCCGTATCTGAAAGCGCGCGCCAGTTTCCTTGCTGAGATGCAGACGCTGCGCTTCGGCATGAAGCCGCTGGCCGTGTACATGAACCCGACCGAGCGCTGCAACCTCAACTGCAAATACTGTTACATCCCCGAGGACATGCGCAGGGAAGGCGTGACGATGTCCACGGCGCAGTTGCTCGAAGCGCTCAGCATCCTGAAAGCGTTCTTCAAGAAGATCCTTCCGGCCAGGTTGAAGCCGCAGATCGTCTTCCACGGCTCGGAACCCATGCTGGCCCGCGAGGCCATGTTCTGCGCCATAGAGAAGTTCCGGGATGATTTCCGTTTCGGCATTCAAACCAACGGCACGCTGCTGGATGAGGAGGCGCTGGAGTTCATCACCACACGGCAGATTGGCCTGGGCTTGTCGCTGGACGGCCACGTCCGCAAGATCGCCGACCGCACGCGGCAGACCTGGGCGGGCGACGGCGTGTTCGGCAAGGTCATCCATACTTTGGAGCGGCTTAAGGGCTACCCCAGTTACAACGTCATCTGCACCGTCACGCGCGAGAACATGCGCAGCCTGAACCGCATCGTTGACTTCCTGCACGGACTGGAAGTGCCGGTCTGCATGTTGAACCCCGTGCGCTGCACGCGGCAAGGCGCGCGCGACGTGAAGCCCAGCGACCACGAGTTGACGCCGTACTACCTGCGCGCGCTGGACCGCACTTATGAGCTGTATCGGCAGAGCGGCCGCAAGCTGGTCGTGGCCAATTTCGCCAACGTGCTGGTGAGCATCGTGGCGCCCACCGCGCGGCGCCTGATGTGCGACATTTCGCCCTGCGGCGGCGGGCGCTGTTTCTTTGCCTTGTCAGCCCAAGGGGGATTGTTCCCGTGCAGCGAGTTCATCGGCTTGCCGGAGTTCAACGGCGGGAACTTGTTCAAGGGCGAACTGGAAGCGGCGCTCAAGAGCCCCGCGTTCCAGAAGGTCACGGGCCGAAAGGTCGAAGACATTGACCCCTGCCGCCGTTGCGCCGTGCGGCATTTCTGCGGCTCACCGTGCCCGGCGGAGGCGCATGAGATGAAAGGCGGCATGGACCGGCCCGGCGCCTTCTGCGAACTGTACGAAGAGCAGGCGCGCTACGCGCTGCGGCTCATTGCCGACCACAAAGTGGATGCCTTCCTTTGGGACGGCTGGGACAAAGGGACAAAGACGGCGCTTGAACTTTCGGCTGTCTAACACGGATCATTCACCACAGAGGACACAGAGAAGAAGTTTTGGATTTTTGAAAGGCCTGAATTCTGCTGTTCTCTGTGCTCTCTGTGTTCTCTGTGGTGAAATAAGGAGCACCTGATGCAAGCAATCATTCTATTGGGCCACGGCAGCCGCGTGCCCGGGGCGAGCAAGGACATGGAGAACGTCGCCACGGGCTTGCGGGACAAATATCACCACCCGCTGGTTGAGTTTTGCCACATGTCCCAATTGGGTCCGCACTTTCCCGAAGCGTTCGAGAAGTGCGTACGCCAGGGAGCAACCGAGGTGCTGGTGCTGCCCTATTTTCTGCACATGGGCCAGCACTTGTGCGCCGACATCCCGCGCATCTTGCGGGAGCAGGGCGCAAAGTTTCCGCACGTGAAGATCGTCCTCGGCAAGAACCTCGGCTACGATCCGGTCCTCGTGGACCTGATGGAGAAGAGGATCGGCGAGTCTCTCAGCCTTCCGGACGTCCGCGATTTGCCACTCGAAACAAGGGAGGACGTGAGCGGCGCGCATCAATGCGGACATGGCGTTGGCGTTCACTCGCACGCCTCGCCGGAGGGGGCAGGGGGAGGGCCGGCGTAATGCACGGCAAGCGCAGCACGTTCTTGATTCTGTGCGTGGCAGCCTTGGCGCTGTTTCCCGGCCCGGCCTACGCGATGCACATTGCCGAATGCATCCTGCCTTGGCCGTGGGCCGGCCTTTGGTTTGCCGTCAGCCTGCCGTTTGTGTGGTGGGGTCTGCACGACATCCAGAAACGCAGCCGGCAACGGCCCTACATGAAAGCGCTGGTAGGGTTGGTGGGGGCCGCGGTTTTCATTATCTCTTGCATGCCCGTCCCGGTGCCGTGGGTCGGCACCTGTTCCCATCCTTGCGGGACGGGCTTGGCCGCCATCCTGATAGGCCCGGCGGCGACGGTGGTCGTGGCCAGCGTGGCCTTGCTTCTGCAAGCCCTTTTCCTCGCCCACGGCGGCTTGACCACCTTGGGGGCGAACATTCTTTCGATGGGCATCGCAGGCGCTTTCGTGGGGTACGGGGTGTTTCGGCTCGCGCGGCGCCTGGGCGCGTCATACTTCGTGGCCGCATTCCTGGCTGGGCTGTTGTCGGATTGGGCCACGTATGCGGTCACCTCGTATGAGCTCGCCAGCGCCTTGTGCGGCCAACACTCCTTCCAGAAAATGTTTCTGACAATCCTCGTGGCTTTCGCCCCCACACAAATCCCGCTGGGAGTGGCCGAGGGGATGGTCTCGGGGATGGCCTGTGCCTTCGTCCTTTCCAGAAGGCCGGAGTTGCTGGGCCGGCTGGCGGAGGGAAACTGCGCATGAAGAACCACCATTGGGCCGCGCTGGTCTTGGCGCTGCTGCTCTCCACCTGGCTGTGCGGAGCCGCTGAAGCACCGCGCGA